>JBCCEX010000062.1:0-7938 GCA_039030035.1 Myxococcota bacterium | reverse complement strand
GCATCTCTACAATAAATTCGCGGCCACGCTGATCGATACAGCGCACATCTAAAACCGTCTCTTTATAGTCTTTGAGTTTTGGAACCTGATGCGGATCGGCGAGGCGCAAATGTTCGATCTGCATATCATCCTTGAGCTCTAAAATGCTGTTGAGAAACCGACGTAGCAATGGTTCACGCTTGGAATCACCAAAAATTCGTCGAAACGCATAATCGTTTTTTGGATCGAGGTAACAGCCTAACATCACGCACTCCTGATCATTTTTATCTACTCCTATTATACCATCTATACAGTCAAAAAGATCCGCCACCCTTGAGAGCCGCGGCGATATCTTGCTATGCTACACAAAACGCAGCACGTTTTTTTGCCACCCTGCCTTCTGGCCCTCTGGCAGTAACCACATCATGACACCAAGCGGCTTTTTTGATCTGACAGCAGATAAGGGCTTTAGAAAATAACACAGTTGAGAGTCAAAAAGAACAGGTAACCGATTTTGTTGTTCGAATGGGCCTCTTGTGACTACAGGAGAATCAACCAAATGATGATGGGTTTTTACTTGGGGGTTGTTTACTTAGAAGGGGTTATATCTCTATAGAGATAGTTAAAAATAGAATTGATTAACTTGACATAAAAGGAATAAATTCATACGCCTCTATTGTTGTTTTTATAAGTTAGAACAAAGAGGTTGCCATGTTTCGTTTGTTATGGATTTTGAGTATAGGACTATTGGCCTGCACCGGCAAAAGTATGGATGACGAAGAGCGTTTGCGTATTGCAAAAAAGAGCTTGCAGCCGCTGCTGCAATCGCAACAGGGAATTGCCGATGTGCTGCGCAGTGAGGCAGGCAAGCAGGCCTGGCAGGAGTTTGACCCGTCGTTGTCTAATGCCAGCTCCTTCGATGTGCAGGAGCTGCCGTTTGGTAGCCAGGGGCAGGTGGTGAAGGTGGTGCCAAAGATCGACGGTATTGCTGTAGAGGGCAGCAACCGGGTGCTCTCTCTCAACAACAAGCAGCAGCTCGATGGGCTGCAGGTGGGATCACAGCTACAAACCAAGGGCAAGTTTGTGCTGTCGGCAGCTGAGGCGGTGATCAAGGCCTATGCAGTGGTAGGGCGCAAGCCGCCAAAGCAGCTGCAAAACTCCGATAAGGCGGCGCAGAAGATCTGGCTGGAGCGTGCGGGTGTGCTGAAGCCGACCTGGAAGGTTCTTGTGATGGGTGGCTCTGTTAAGCAGACCAAAATGGTGTGGGTTGATGCACAAAGCGGTGATGTTGTCAAACAGCAGCCTTTTTTGCGGTTTCATCGGGTGCAGGCGCAGCTGTTTCAAAACGCGCCGAGTATGAGTGGTATTCGCGCTGCCGATTTGCAGATGGCGCAGCTGCAAGATCTCATTGAGCCGGAGGATCAAAGCCCGCTCATTGGCAAATATATCGATGTCAAAAACTGCTGCCGTTTTTACCGCTGCCCCCATGATGAGCACGATTGCGATCTAGATGAAAAAATCTGTGCACAGCCGTGGGAGGAGGGAGCCGTTGAGTACCGAGTTGTTGTGCAGGAGCATGCCCCTTCTAGTGTGCTGCAGCAGCTGGGGCATAGCGGCCCGCTGTTTGTCGATACAGTGCAGTGCCTCGAGTTAGATACCACCCGCTACGATGAGGCAACCGGCACATTTATAGGCGTTTTCGATGATGGTTTGCCGATAGATGATGGCAGCTGGGAGGCTGTAACAGAGTCGTTTGCAGAAAAACAGGCATACTACAGCGCCTCGACCTTTTTTCGTTTCATTCAGTTTTTAATAGATAGTGACAGCTGGTGCTTGCATGGCAACAGCATGCTGTGCGATGCTGATGGTGCACCGGTGTTTAGCGCCGCTGGGCGCCCTCAACAGCCATTTCGTATGAGCGTTAATCATGTGCTGCCTGCCTTAGATATTGACAGCTACGAGCCCAACAGTCTATTGAGCCAGATACAGCAGGGGCGTGGCGATGCATCAAACCCTGTTCGCATTGATGATTTTTACCATGTTGGCAATGCAGCGTTTATTCCGGCGGTGCCTGAGCAGGTACTGCAGTATGGTTTGAGCTTTCAAGATAAAATTGATGGCCTCATGCGCCCCTACGATCACGTTGTCTTTTTTCAGGGAGAGCGCGACTTTGCCTACGATATCGATGTGGTTTGCCATGAGTTTATGCATGCTGTTACCCACACTCTTGTGCCGCAGCTGGGTTCGATGGCGCTAGATAAATGGGGTGTACATGTCATGCCAGGCGCTTTAGACGAAGCTTGGGCCGACTATTTTGCAGCCGCTTTTACCGCAGATCCGCACATTGCCGAGTATAGCGCCTCAAATGACCAGCAGCAGCAGCCACTGCGTGAGCTCGATCGTGTATACAAATGTCCAGATGATCTAGTAGGCGAGGCGCACCACGATGCTGTGGTGTTTAGTGCCGGTATTTGGGCAGTGCGCGCCTGGATTAAGCAAAATCAAGGTGAGGCAGCAACCGATGCTTGGGATCGCCTGATGCTAAAAAGTCTGGCACAAGCTGCCGCTGCTGAATCGTTTGATAAGCAGATTGGCCGTATACTAGCCGGCCTCAAGGGTCACGCAAGCTTAGGGTCAGATGTGCTGCAGCAGGCGCAGGAGATTTTTGCAGAGCGTGGCCTGCTCAAGTGTGAGCGTGTTTTCTCTCTTGCCCATGTCGACGAACAGAGCGGTTCAGTTACGCATACACCCAAAGAGTTGCTGTATCAGGCCTCGGCCACCGAGGTTGGTTTTTCTGAAAAGGCCCCCCCCTATTTGCAATTTCGTGTCGATGTTCCGGTAGGGGTCAACCGTTTTGAGGTGTTGTGGGAGCAGGCAGCCTTTGATCAAGACAGCACCTGGCAAACACAGCAGGTCGAATCTTCACAGCCCATTGAGGCCATTATTACGCATGGTGAACCGCTGGAGTGGGAGGTGGAGTCTGGCGATGTTTGGGCCAACGCGCCAACAGGATCTGCCGAGCTGCAAGCAGCTATCATCGGTGGCAGCGATTGGGGGCTACAGCATACATTTGAGGCCGATGCCTGTGAAACACAAACATTTTATGTCTCTTTGCTCAGCAGAGCCGATAGTTGGGAACTACGCAACATTCGTGCACGTGTTGAACAGGGCAGTCAACCGGCCGATCCAGAGTTTTGCCGGCAGCAAGCACAACAGCGCAAGCAGCAGCTGGCACAACAGCAAGCCGCAGCTGTAGGCGAGGGTGAACTTTCTGGCGGCCATGCAATGCCCCGCAAACCCAAGGGGTGTAGAGGTGGCTCAGCCGATGCAGCTATGGGGTTGCTGTTGGTGTGCACGCTGTGGATGCGACGTCGTAGCCGTTTTATGGCTGCACAATTGGTGCAATCCATACGAAACATGCTAAAATAACCAAGCAAAATACGAGGGCAAACAATGAAATTGTTGTCAGACAGCGATATCGATCAGCTGGCACAGCTCAGCCAGCTGCATTTGACCACAACAGAAAAAGAGCATTTTAAGCAAGATCTCACGCAGATCATTCAATACATCGAGCGCATTCAGCAGGTGTCGGTCAAAGATGTGCCCGCCATGGCACACGCGCACGATATTCAGCTGCCGCTGCGCGACGATACAGCGCAAGAGTCCTCGCTAGGCACACGCTGTGTTTCTGATTCGGCTGGCTACGACGATGGTCTGGTCAAGGTTCCAGGCATTTTGCCAACCAAGCAGTCGTAGGTGCTGCAGGAGCTAAGTGCTGTTGTGCATTTAGCTGCTGCAGTAGCGAATTCCTAAATCGGGCGTACAAACTGCATCGACATGTTGATCGTGTGGTTGTGTCGGCACAGTCTCAATCAGCTGATGCTGCATGCATACACCCACAGTCACTGGGCAGCAAGACTCTTGGCGCAAACGCAGCAGCAACCGATCGTAATAGCCACCGCCTCTACCCAGACGGTGCCCCTGTGCATCAAAGGCCAACCCAGGCAGCAGCAGCAGGCAGCATTGCGCCACATGCTGCAGTGAAGTTGTGCTGTTGGGCATGCAGTTGGCATGGGTATGCGGCGCCGCAAACAGCAGCTGCTGCCCACACACATAGGGAATCAGCTGCGCAATGTTGTGCTGCTGCAGCTGTTGTTGCAGCATCGATAGATCGATTTCATCGCGCATGCTCACAAATAGAGCCACACGACAGCTATGCGGGTGCTGTTGGCTGCATGTGTGCAAAAAATCGATGATGTGTTGTGCCACAACCCGACCCTGCTGTTGCCGATTTGCCTGCCGCGAACGCTGCTGCATGTGGATGCGCAATGAACTTTTGTGCTGCTGCATAGCACCAAATTTTGCCAGATTTTCTAATACAGATTAACATAGTGACATGTTTTCTGGATCAAGCACACAAAAAAGTGCCGTTGTCGCTCTTATGCGCTGGGCAATGCCCTGCTTTCTGTTTTCTGCCGGCGTGCTGGCAGCCCCATCGTATCAGTCACCTGTGCCGCTTCACCCCGAAGAGCCGCTGCGTGTACTAGGGGCGCTCACCACCGGTATCCATAATCTCAACGAAACGGGTCTGAGCCGGGTCGACACAGGTTTTGGCTTTACCCATCAGCCCACGCAGGGCTTTGAGTGGGGCATGAGCATGTTTGGTGGTTTGCAAAGCGACAACAAGCTGTTTCAGCAAAGCGACCAAACAGAGGGTCACGCAGGCTTAAGCCTCATGGGGCGCATATTGGGCCCCGTCACCCGCACACTTTTTATGGGGCTACAAATGGAGTTTGATTACAACCACAGTTTTCACGCAGATAAGGTCAAGCGCTTTGCAGGCTTAGACTATAAGGCAGGCCTGCCCATTGGTTACAATGTGGTCAACCTCATTCGCCTCTATATCATGCCGCAGCTGCTGTTAGATCGCCTGTTTTACAAAGATCCCGATGCCACCAGTGCAACGCTGTTTTCGAGTTTGCGCGTTGGCATAGCTGGACGAACAGGCATGCGAGTGCTGCTTGGTGCCGCCAGCCTCGTTGTCGAGATCGAGCCTGGTATTCGTGATCCAAGCGACGGCAAGACGTTCTATACCGACTTTATGGTTGGGCTAAGCTCCGATTTTTAGTCGCTGCCATTGCCAACGCCATTGCTGTGCACAAAAAAACTCTCTGCTGCCCATTGCTAGGCGGCCAGAGAGTTGTTTCGATTGCTGCAGCAACACGCTAGGTGTTACTGCATATGCGCATCGGTAACATCCAGCACCTGAATGTCATTTAGCAACGTACCAAGTGTATTACCAAGCCCAAGGTCAGAGAAGGTCATGGTTGTCTCTCGCTGCTGTGCTTCAAATATGACAGTTGCATATTCTAATGCTCCTGTATGCAGCAGCTGCTCTTGTGAAAAGAGCGTTTCACCACCCACCTCTACATGTAGTGTTTGGTTGCCGTGGCTGCCCGGGCGTGCCGCAAAGGCAAAAGACAGTTCATATATACGGCCCGGTACAGTAGCAATGGTTTGCGACAGTGTTATAGTTGTCACCCGATCCCCGACCCACGGCAGTCTGTGTCTAGTTCAGTCAGCTGCACGCCATGGGCTGCATCCAATATCAATCCAGATTTCTGAATCTCTAGCAGCGCCTCTGCACCGTTGCAGGCGCCGTCATGATTCCATGTCACTGTCCAGCCAGGAACCTGAGCAGAGCTGAAGAGATCCCAATTTTTGGTAAGTACAGGCTCCTCAAAAGAGGCATTGAACACATGGTTGCCGCTCATCACCGGCCCTTCGAGTTCGTGATTTAGCTGGCATTTTTTACCCAGCCGTCTTGTTATGTCCAAATTGAAGTCTGCATGGCCATTTGGTGTCAGCGCCATCCCTTGCCTCATGGGGTCTTGCAATACGGTTGGCTTTACCCAAGTGGATGCACCCAGCCGTTTGTTTTTGCCGTTGGCCCCTCTGCCCATTTGAAATGCAGGGCCTTTACGCTCTAGCTGAATCAAGCCCCCCACCATGTGTCGCAAACCGATCATTTTGCCATCAAGCTGTGTGTAGTATCGCCATGTTTCAGCCATAACAGGCCCGTTGGGAGCATAAGCACTGTTTTTTAGCTCCAATTTAGGGCTACCGGCGGGGTCTGGTTGCCATGCAGCCACAAAGTCTGCCAATTTGACATCTACATGAAAAGCTGTGTTTTTGTTGTCTTTGTCTTGCAGTCGACCAAATAGCCGTGCTGTGCCGTCGGCAAACTGTACCAAACGCCCAGATTTGTTAAACAGCAGTTTTGTGCTTACACCAGGCATCCACATGGCGTGCCCACCAGAGTGGTTTGCCACCAGCGGATCTGCCTGCGCTTTGGTAACTTTACGCCAGCCACAGCGCATCTCATTGGCAAGCTTCAGATGCATATTGCCATGACCCATTGTGTCGCCACTGCCGCTCATAAGCGCCAACGCTTGCGGATTGCGCTTGATTTTGTAAGAGATACGTGTTTTAAGAACCGCCTTTCGATGATGCTGCAGGGTGAGCTTTACAATAGCATCTGCGTGATTTTTCAGCCCAATCACAACGCCTCTGTATGCGCCCATACCAATCATGTTACCGGTGAGCTTATTGTATTTTTGGTGTTCTTCTGTATTGCTCATGAGTTTAGCCATTTTGGCCCGCAGGTAAAATCGCTTGCTTGAGTCGTGTTTGTCAACCAGTGTTCCCAGCAGCAGTGCCATTCTCTTTCTTTGAATAAGCCGTACATCCTCCAATTCGAGATCACGCATAAAGGGCGCCAGCATTTGTGGGCCTGAGTCGACAAGCCTTGTGGCGTCAAATGCCTTGCAGGCACACACGGGCCGCACTTTTTTTGGCTTACTGCTGTCGGTTACATCATCGCCGTCACCAGTGCTGTCATCGTCATGGTAGAAATTGATGTAGATATTGTTGTTAATGTAAATATCCGGCTCATCATCTTGACTGTGATCGCCTTCGTGGTGATGTTCATCGCCTTCGCTGTTTTCATGACCCTCAGTCTCTTGTTGCAAAGATTGGCTCGATCCCTGAGTGCCATCATCCAATTTAACGTTTAGTTGTTCGGTAGTGCCCAGCTCTTCAGCGCCATTTTCTGCAAACAGATCAGATGGTTGAGATAGATCAGACGGGTTCTCGTTTGCGGAGCAAGCCTGCAGTAACATCATACAACCTGTAACCATTAATAACCTCATAACGACCCTCCTTTTTTTACCTTCTAAGTTCTATATAAGAGAAAAATTTTTTTTTGCAAGTTGAGCTGGTTTTGTGTGTTAAAATAGGCTGTTTTTTCTAGCAGACACGGCTGCATACATGTTTGTTGCTCTCTGTGCGTAGTCATATTTACAGTATAACGCTTAGAGGCAAGAAAATGCATGAATTTAATGTACTTAAAGTTATTTTTATGTTTTATCCCTGCTATTTGCTGGAGATCGCTTATGTTTTTCTGAAAAACAGGGTTCAATGAACCTCGGCATCTGTTTCTAGAGTTGATCACGAGATCAGCCGCCATTTACGCAGGTAGATAGATGCAATGAAGCAGCGACCAGGGCTGTTTGGGTCTGGTTTTGTAACAGGCGATAACGGCAAGTGAGGTGCTTGTTTGCTGCATGGCACTGCTCAATTAACAAAAAGTGTGGGCGGGGGGCTTGACGCGAGTTGATCGGGGCGCTAAAGTGAATCGTGAAGTTGGCATTGGGCGGGAGGCCCAGGTCAGATTGTTCTTTGAACGGTGAAGCAGCTAACCTGGCGTAAGCTGGGCTCGTAGCTCAGCTGGTTAGAGCGCACGCCTGATAAGCGTGAGGTCGGGTGTTCAAGTCACCCCGGGCCCACCAGAACGAGCAGCCAGAAGTGGTGCTGCTGTATGGGGCTGTAGCTCAGCTGGGAGAGCGCGGGCTTTGCAAGCCTGAGGTCGTCGGTTCGATCCCGATCAGCTCCACCATG
>JBCCEX010000061.1:0-8054 GCA_039030035.1 Myxococcota bacterium | reverse complement strand
CTCTACTTGAAAGAGTAGAGTGATACATTCAAAAAACAGCTGTTTAGTGTCATCGAACAATCCAAAACCAATCCTATGGTTGCAAACGAAGCTGCGGGTGTGGCTACAATTTTGAATGCAGCGGAGTTCTATCTAAAGGGAGACATGCGCGGCATTCGTTCCGGGAGCAAACTTAAGCTGTGGATTGTGTCGGCCAGCGATGATAAAACGACAAAGACTAAATGCAGCTTGATAGCATTGGGATGTAACAGCAATCACTCTACTTCTAAAATTTGCAGCACATTTTGTAGATTGTATGAAACAAAACCAAACAGAGGGTGCTGCTGTTCGCCATGGTTTTGTAAAATAGACAAAGCCTGTTCAAAGTAATCAATTGCGCGCTTATAGTTGTGAATCTCAACATAAACAGTAGCCAAACCATTGCAAGCATTGGCCGCGCGTATGTGATCGCCTCCAAAGAAATTTGACGAAATCGCCAGTGCCTTCTCGTAGCATTCGATGCTGGTGAGATGTTCACCCTTGTGATTATGTAAATCCCCTAGATTGTTGTAAACAGCGGCAACATCTACATGTTGATCTCCATAAACATCAACACGAATGTCTAAAGCCTTCTCATAACATGATCCAGCCAGCTCATACTCACCTTTTTTTAAATGGGCGTTGCCAAGATCAATGTAGCTGTTGGCCGCCTTCGGATGCTTGCTTCCCAAGGTTTTAACAACAAGATCCAGCTGCTTTTTGCAATCTGCAACCTTTTTATCAAGCGCCCTATTTTGAATCTCCAAAGCCATCTTTTGATGCTGCATCGCCTTATCGTATTCACCATTGTTGAAATAGGCTAAAGAGAGGTTGAAATAGGATACGCCTATATCAGGGTGCTCTTCATCTAGCACCTCTAAACGAATAGCAAGAGCTTTTTTGTGATGAACAATCGCCTCTTGGTAATTGCCGGAATTTGAGTAGGTCAGACCAAGCGCGCTATAGCAACAAGCTGTTTCAGGGTGCTGCTTATCCAACACCTCACAGCGAATGGCTACAGATCTCTTGTAACTGTCGATCGCTTGCTCATAACAATTGCCACTTAAGTAAGAGCTGCCTAGGTCATAGTAAGAATTGGCTGTTTCTCGATGGTTCTCGCCCAACACACTATGCTGAATCTCCAGGGCTTTTTCGTGGTGTAAAATCGCTGTGTTAAGCTCCCCCTGCGCACAATAGACGCTACCAAGATAGTTGTAAGAGCAGGCCGTTTCTCGATGGTTTTCGCCAAGCACTTGGCGTTGAATCTCCAAAGCTTTTTTAGAAAGCTTGAGCGCCTGCTCGTAGTTGCCATCCATAAAATAAACGCTGCTAAGATTTTTGTAAGAGCAGGCAGTGTCTGGGTGGTTTTCACCTACTGTCTCTAGCTGAATCTCCAAAGCCTGCTGATAGTACTGCATTGCTTGGTCGCGCTTACCTTCGCGGTAACAGTCATCTCCTAAGTGCGTCAGCTCTTTGGCAGACAGCAGCTGTTTGCTATGAGTTGCATAGAGTCTTTGTGGCAATCGTTGCGTTGAACGACCCTGGCGGCCAAATATGGTAAATTGCCTCGCCCAAGAGTGTGCTACAACAGGCAGCTGGCGTTTGTGTCCAACTGACTGCATAAGCTTGTAAGATCGACCTCGTTGGGTTATCTGCCTCACAGCTTTTGGTAACATCGCATAGCTGCACATAGAGCCAAGCGATATGAGCAGACTCATGAAGAGGGGTGTCAATCGCATATAGGACAAAGCCGAAAATCTCCTACCTGTTTGAATATATGATGATGAATGAACAAACTTCTGTCAAGGAAACTTGTTTTATGATGAGGTGAGCCTGAAGCAAAACAAAAGCTGCTAGGGTGCCATGCTACTACCATCACCATGGTAAGCAACCCGAAGATCCAGCAGTACTCAAACAAACTCAACAAACGACAACGCAATCAATCGGCTTTGCTTTTGCTGCTGATCAAGCGTGCAAAGCAATGACACATTCAAAAACAGATGCGACAGCACAGCGCGATGAAGTGCAATAGCTATACATAGCGAGGTTATGAGCAAGAAAGCAGAATTTATCTTATTGAAAAAAATCTTGATGAATGGCTGTTTGTCGGGTAACCTTTACATAATACAATGCAGACGCAACAGGTGACACACCCGTGTTTGGGTGATGCGGTTATTGCCGAAAAGCCCAATGAGCGTGAGCCCCTTGTGCGGGGTGATAAGAGCTTTGCCGATATCACGGCTATGGTGTGTCATGTGCCCAATTTGCCTATGGCCAAGGTGCATCGGGCATGGAAAATTGCCTTTGTGGTGTCGGCCAGTGTTGCTACTATGTTTGTCTGCTGCCTGGCCTATCTGGTGTGGCAGGGGGTGGGCATTTGGGGTAACTCACGACCGGTGTTTTGGGGCTGGCCTATTGTCAATTTTGTGTTTTGGGTGGGTATTGGCCATGCTGGTACGCTTATTAGTGCTATTTTGTTTCTGTTTCGGCAAAAGTGGCGCACCAGCATCAATCGTTATGCTGAGGCAATGACCGTATTTGCGGTGGTGTGTGCTGGGATTTTTCCGCTGTTTCATGTGGGGCGGGTGTGGACAGCCTATTGGCTAGTTCCGCTACCCAATCAAATGGGGGTGTGGCCCAACTTTCAGTCGCCGCTGCTGTGGGATGTGTTTGCGGTTAGCACCTATCTGATCGTGTCGCTGCTGTTTTGGTATGTGGGGCTGATTCCCGATTTGGCGACGCTGCGCGATCAGGCAAAAAGCCCCGTTGCTGCTCGCGTGTATGGGCTATTTGCCTTGGGCTGGCGCGGCTGTGCTCGCCACTGGGTGCACTACGAAAGGGCCTATCTGCTGCTGGCCGGCCTGTCGACACCGCTGGTGCTGTCGGTGCATAGCATTGTGTCGTTTGACTTTGCTGTCAGCCAGCTGCCGGGTTGGCACACAACGATTTTTCCGCCCTACTTTGTGGCCGGAGCGGTGTTTTCTGGCTTTGCTATGGTACAAACGCTGCTGCTGCCAGCGCGCAAATGGTTGGGTCTTAAAGACATTGTCACCATGAGGCACATCGAAAACATGAATAAGTTTATTTTAGCCACCGGCAGCATGGTGGGCTACGCCTATGGCATGGAGTTTTTTATTGCTTGGTATAGCGGCAACCCATACGAACAATTTGCCTTCATCAACCGTGCCTTTGGGCCCTATGCCTGGGCCTACTGGACAATGATCTCTTGCAATGTGCTGATTCCACAGATCTTTTGGTTTAAGCGTTGGCGCACTCACATTGGGGTAAGCTTTGTGGTGTCGATTTTTGTCAACATCGGCATGTGGTTTGAGCGGTTTGTTATTACTGTTACTTCGCTCAATCGTGACTTTTTGCCCTCCAGTTGGCGCTACTTTTCTCCTACCATTTTTGATGTGCTGTTTTTTGTGGGCTCGTTTGGGCTGTTTTTTACGCTATTTTTGCTGTTTATTCGTCATCTGCCGGTGGTTGCTATGGCGGAGGTTAAGTCGGTGATGCCGCATGCGCAGCCACACGATGTGCATGTCGGTTAATATGTATTAGGTGCGGTTTATGTCCAATACGCAACAGCGGCAGTTCCATGACAGCATGGGCTTGCGGTTGAACGATCTGCTCACCAGTGTGCGTAGCTACCACCCGCAGGCAGATAGCGACCTCATTCGCCGTGCCTTTGTCTACGCAAGCAAATGCCACGAAGGGCAAATGCGCAAAAGTGGCGAACCCTACTTTAACCACCCCATGGCGGTGGCCCATATTTTGGCACACATGCAGCTAGACGAAGCCAGTATTTGCACCGGGCTGCTGCACGATACCGTCGAAGATACCAGCGCCACTCTCGAAGAGGTTGAAAAGCTGTTTGGCGCCGATGTGGCCCAGCTGGTTGATGGTGTTACCAAACTGTCGAAGGTCAAGTTTCACAGCAGCGAAGAGAAGCAGGCTGAGAACTTTCGCAAAATGTTGGTGGCCATGTCACGCGATATTCGTGTGCTGCTGGTTAAGCTGGTTGATCGGCTACACAACATGCGCACACTGCAGCATCACCAAGACCAAAATAAACAGGAATTTATTGCACGTGAAACGTTGGAAATTTATGCGCCATTGGCCAACCGTTTAGGCATCGGCTGGCTAAAAATCGAGCTAGAGGATCTCAGCTTTAAATATTTACAACCCAGCGAATACCAACGGCTCAAAACTCTTGTAGGCAAAACCAAAGCACAACGGGCACAAATAACCAGCGAGCTGATCAAACACATTGGCCAGGCGCTGCACAAAGCAGGGCTGCAGCAGGCACAGGTGCTGGGCCGTTCTAAACATTTGTGGTCTATTTTTCACAAAATGTCACACAAGCAGCTGTCGTTTGAAGATGTGCATGACCTCATTGCCTTTCGGGTGCTGGTCGACACGCTAGAGCAGTGCTACAGCGCACTGGGATTGGTACATACACTATGCAAACCGATTCCTGGTCGATTTAAAGATTACATTGCCATGCCCAAGCCCAACGGTTATCAATCGCTGCACACGGTGGTGCTGGGGCCGCATCATGAGCGGGTTGAAATTCAGATTCGCACACGCGATATGGACAAGGTTGCCGAGTCGGGCATTGCTGCGCACTGGCAATACAAAGAGCGCAGCAAGGCGGGCAAATTGTCGTCGCAAGAGCAGCAGCACTTTGGCTGGCTGCATCAGCTGATGAACTGGCAAAAAGAGCTGGCTGATCCCAGCGAATTTTTGGACTCTGTCAAGCTGGATCTCTTCTCCGAAGAGGTTTATGTGTTTACGCCGCAAGCCAAAGTGATTGCGCTGCCACGCGGTGCAACGCCGGTCGATTTTGCCTTTGCCATCCACTCCGATGTTGGGCTGCACTGCCACAGCGCGCGGGTCAACGATCGCATTGTGCCGCTGCGGCATCAACTCCATAGTGGCGATACCTGCCATATTCTCACCCACCCACAACAACGACCAAGCCGCCAGTGGTTGGAGTTTGTCAAAACCTCGCGCGCTCGCACCAAAATTCGCGCACAGCTGCGGCAGATACAGCGCGAGCACAGCAAGCAGATCGGCACACAAATGCTCGATAAGCAGCTGCAAGCCCACGGCATGACTCTCAAAAAAATGGCTAAGAGTCAGGCTTTTGCCAAGCTATTGGCCGCACTACCCTATCAAACACTCGACGATCTTGTGGCAGCCATCGGCTTTGGCCATATTGAACCGCACAACATTGTTGAGCAGCTGCTACACCCCAGCACACAAAAGGGCAGCACAGCAACACCCGGCGCTACCTCGCAGCACACCAGCGCAGCGCAAAACCCCGCTGCCCGCACTGCATCGGCGCAACAAAGCACCGGCAAGCAGCAATCTGGGTTTTTTAACCAGCTGCTGCAACGTATGCAAGGTCGCAGCAGCGACATTTGCATTGGCGATGTCGAAAATCTGCTTGTCTCTTATGCCCGCTGCTGCTGCCCCGTTAAAGGAGAAGATGTGGTTGGCTTTGTCACACGTTCTCGAGGATTGGTGGTGCATCGGCGCGACTGCCCGCGGGTGCTAGACTTAGAGCCCGAACGACGCCTCAACGTATCGTGGAGCAAGCAGACTCGCCTTGTTAGACGAGTTGGGCTGCAGCTGTTGGCCGAAGATCGCAACGGCATGCTCATGGAACTATCGGGTGTGTTTTCGCAGCAGGGTGTCAATATTTCTCACGCTGAGTGCGACGTGAACAAAAGCGGCCAAGTTTTGGCAACATTTCGCTGCGGCATCACCGATGCCGGTCAGCTCAAACAACTCATACGCGCGCTGCAAGCCGTTACCGGCGTGCACTGTGTCAAGCGTGTGTCTACTGCTGCCAAGCCCAAACCCACCGCGCACAAAAAAGATCCCCAAGCGCCCTCATAAACCAATCCGCACCCAAGCTATCGATTGCTAGCGCAACGCCTGCTCCAGCACCGTTTTGGCATCGGTTGCCTCATCGCGATATTTTACAATCACAGCAGCAGCCAGCTGCACACCGTGGCTGCCAGCAAACGCCCCCGCTGCCGGCCGACTCCCCTGCACCACCACAGCCCGTTCAGGAATCTCCAACCGCGGCCCCGTCAACACCCGCTCATGCACCAAATCATACACCTTGGTACTGGCCGTCAGCACCACCCCGGCAGCAATCACCGCGCCGCTGCGCACCACCACACCCTCATACAAACCAGCCCCGCCCCCCACAAACACATTGTCTTCAACCACCACCGGCACAGCAGCAACCGGCTCCAGCACCCCCCCCAACTGCACAGCAGCCGACAGGTGCACATGCTGCCCCACCTGCGCACAGCTACCCACCAGCACATGCGAATCCACCATGCTACCAGCCCCCACATAGCTCCCCACATTGACATAAGCCGGCGGCATAATCACCACCCCAGCAGCCACATAGGCCCCCTGCCGTACACTGCTACCCCCAGGCACTACACGCACCCCCTGCGCCGCACTCCACTGCCGCAACGGCAACGTATGCTTATCAACAAACGTCAACCCCCCACACCGCACTTGCTGCAAAGCACCCAGCCGAAAAGCCACCAAAATCCCCTGCTTCACCACCGGCACCGCCTGCCACCGCCCACATTCATCACGCACAGCAGCCCGCAGCTGCCCCTGCTGCAACGCCTGCAAAAATTGCATAACAACATCATGCGCCCGCTGCGTTGCCCGCAGCTGCGCGACCGAAAGCCTATAGAGATCCTGAATATCATGGTGTAGTTCTTGCAGCTGCATAGCAACCAGTCTACACCAAATCAGATCGCAAGGCCCACCTCAGACAATATGACGCTTATCGCCAGTCACACATGTTTGCTAACAATGGCCCCGTGCAATCAGCTTGATTCTTCCCAGCACATACATTAGCACCTGGTGCAGGAGTACACAGCTGTGGATGTGGTGCTTGATAAGTACAAAATCTTAAACCTGCTTTATTAATATTTGTAGGCATAGGCCCTCCAGCACCCGGGGCGCGTTGTATCACAAAGGCTGACGCCTCGCAAGCATCCTGAAATGTACGTCCTCCTACTAGATTGGCTCCATTCGTAATGTCGGTACAGTAGTCTTCATCGTTCCATGCCGGAACTGGTCCAAAGACTCCATTAAAGAAACATTGATTACCTCCAGGTGCTGCACCGTTGCGGGAACAAACAGATTCTGGGTCCCCATCAAGGTCACCGGATTCAAGCAAAAAAATACTATCACAGTTTACATCAGACGCTACTCCAACACCATCGGTTGCCAAGTAAGTGCAAAAATCTTGATCGTTATTTATTGGATTGCCATTATTTTTACGGAAATTCGGCCACACAGCCGCAAAATCTGTTCGTTCGCAAAGTTCATTCGGCACGGCGGCTTCATAGTTACAAGCTTGAGCACCGTTAACACGTGCCTCGCAAGTACCCTGAGCATTAGCAGCTGCCGCTGGTAAGGCAAGTTGATTTGCACAAAAAGCCGCAGCCTTTACAGCCGAAAAGACACATGTTGGGGCTGGAGGATTACCGTCGTCGTTGTTTTTGTTCCCATCGGCATGTTTGTGATTGGCTTTCTTCTTGCTGGTATTCTCGTTTTGGTTGCCGGAGGATTTCAGACTAGCACCCGTTTTGCCACCATCCTTGCCGTTTGGCACCATAGATTTGTTATTATCAAGAGCCTTGCCGTTAGGCGTCTGCTGTGCTGCAGACTGTTGACGACAGGCGCCATCTGTCACAGAACCTTGCCACGCACACAAGACGCCATCTGCTGGCTGGGCAGCTTCACAGCGCGCTAGCGTTGTTTGACCCTCACATTTTGTATTCTCAATACACATGCCCAAAGAGTCGTTCCATTCGCACAAGCTGCCGTCGGTTGGCTTGGCAGCCGTACAATCTGTTGGGGCTGTTTGACTGTTACATTTGACTGATGATGTTGGATTACTACATCCTGATATCGCTATGAAACTCACAATAAAAACGAATTTTAAACGCCTCATTTTTCACCTTTTTTTATTCTGATAAAATATT
>JBCCEX010000060.1:0-8195 GCA_039030035.1 Myxococcota bacterium | reverse complement strand
CCACCACAAAGAGCGGCTGGCGACGAGGTTGGGCAACACATAAACGAGCAAGATGCTGCATATAGAGAACAAGAGCAGATACAACTGGGAATAAATGCGGTCGAGGAGGAGAGGCGGCAGCGAGAGCTCAATGCTGAAATGCAGGCCTGCATGCTAAAAGTTATGCAGGGGGTGCTGCTAAAAAATATCAACAACCGGCCAGATCAGGTGCAACAGGCATTTATAGCTCAATGCAACCAAGATCAATTTCAAGACGTTTTGGGTGCTGTAAACATACGGATACGGCAGGCGAATGCGTTAAACAATCCCCTCTTGCTAACTCGCAATCAGCTGGCAAAAAGTATTGCAGATAAGTGTTTACAGAGAGAGGGTTTCTGTAGTGCGCAAGAGAAACTTGATTTTGTTGCTATTGTTTTGCTTTGGGCAAACAGGCCTGCTGAAGGTTTTAATTCGCTGCAGCAATTGCGTGGGCTTATAATAAACCCTGAACAAATTAATGTATTCGAAAACAAAATCCTTCCGGAGATCGATCAGAGAACAGCCGATCTTTTAAGCAATGATGAAAAAGCCGCGCTGTTGCGAAGCATCGAGGTAGACGAGGTGGCTTATCCTTTCTTACATACCAAGGCGCAGGAATTTTACAATGGTTGGCAACCTGATGATAATGATATTGACAAGCAACTTGTTGCTCGAGCGCAAATGAGCTTGAAAGGGCAGGCAGCTATCTACATTAAGCCTGATGAACTAGAAGCCGCGGAGCGGCTAGAGAATTTTGTGAGTGGACGGATGCCGCGGGGCGGGTGGATCCCTGGTAATGCAGTGCAACAAATAAGGCAGGATAGTATTGTAGAGGGGCAACAGCGGCGCTGGCAGAGGGATGATAATAGACAGCTTCCTGCTGTATTTGATGCCTTTGTAACCGCCTTTGCTGAACATATGGATGGCAGAATTCCTGAGAATTATGCTAGATTTTTCTACACAGGAGCTAATCTTGTTCAACAGCCGCAGCGGCAAGAGCAAGATGATGACGACGGTGGCGATGATGAGTAGAAAATGAACTGCTCCCAGATACGCACCATGTAGACCAACACGTGTAATAAAAAGAGAGATTCAGCTGCTGTACAATGGCTGCAGGCAGCGAAAACTGCAGCTCAGTGGCAACATTGGCTGGATTCGAAAAAATTTCTTTAAAGGCGGGTCATGCGGGTTTTGCGGCAAGTCTTTGCTCATGTGCAGCCTACGTACGAAACACCTCGAGCATCAAACAGTGTTAGCAGCGCCCGTATTTCTCCTTGCAACTTTCCCGCGGCCTCTCCTTTAGCCCTCATATAATAACGCATCAAGGTCATAAACGCACCCATGCCGCTGGGCTGCTCGAGCAATGTTCTTAAAACCCCATGCCACATACATTCCGCATATCTTTCACATAAGTTTTTGATTTTTTGATATTTTTTTATTCATATTGTAAAAGACAGTCAAAAAATTGGTTATAAGCTTTTTGTCGTCACTGCTGTATTGTGAATAGGGTTTACGTTCAATCAGCTTAAAGGCTTCTGCCCATGAGGCAGCTGTGCCGCCTAGGGGAGATATTTTGGATGGGTTGGCTATGCGGGTTATGGGCTGCACAATGGTGTTGCGGTAACTTGGCAGATGCGCTCTTGAATAGACCTGTGCAGCAGTGTGCGGGCCTGCGGATTGTAGGGTAGCCGCTGTAGCGGTTGGCTGCTGCCTAGCACACAGGCGGCAACCCAGATAGCTGTTGTGCAATCCTTTTGCGCAAATGCGTGTGCGTAGGCGTACAGCTGTAGCCGTGTGGAGTGGAGTGCGGCTGTGCGTGCAGACAGTTTAAAATCGATTACTCCGGTGCCCCAGGGGCCTTGTAGCACCAGGTCGGCGTAGCCTTCAACGATAGCTTGCTGTATGGGGTAGGCAATGGCGTGCTCAAAGCTAAACCATGTGGCTTGTAGCAGCATCTGCCCAACAGGCCCTAGCAGTGTATCTCGGGCTAGCTGCATAGCTTTTTGTGCTTGGGGGTTGTTGGGGCGCATGCCGCGATCGGCTAGGGCGCATTGTAGCCAGCTGTTGATCTGTTTGGCGCATAGTTGTTGGCTGTTTTGCGGCAGCTGCAGCGATGCTGCGGCGACAAGGGCATGTGTGAGTCTGCCTAAATCGGCTGGGCTGTAGTGGACTGTGGCGCCAAATTGGTTGGTGTGTGAATCTGCCGATGGGTTTGGTGCAGCTGCAGGGGAGGGGGGGTTGCTGGCGGCATAGAGCAGTTGGCTGGGCGTTATACGGAGCGTACCAACAGCGGTAGGTGCAATGGGGCCGTGGCTGCAGGCTGGGCATGTTGTATGAGCAGGGGGGGGGTGCTGCTGCGTGGCTGTAGCTGCTGTGGGTTGTTGCTGCAGGGTGGTTTGGCTGCTGTCTGCGGCAACCTGCAGTTTTATGGTGGGCATCAAGCGATCGAAGTCGGCTGTGTGCTGCTGTTGCGCTTGCAGCAACAGATATTGCAGCGATCCTTGACGTGCATAGGCTTTTTTGCAATCGCACGGCTTGGCATCCATGATGTATAGCTGGTCGCGGGCACGGGTCATGGCCACATACAGCACGCGGGCCAGCTCGGCATGCACACGCTGGCGGCGTCGCTGGCGTACGGCATCGATGGCCAACGGTAGCTGGCTGGCGGCGTGGGCCGGGCTTTTGGTGGCGCATGTTGCAATAGCCTGCCCGCGCACACCAACTGCTAAACCCACATCGGGATCAAACAGCAGGTCTTGGGTTTCGGTGGCGCCGGTGGTGACGGTATCGGCCAGTACAACAATCGGAAACTCTAACCCCTTGGCCTGGTGAATGGTCATAATACGAACTGCATTGTGTGCCGCTGTGTCGTCGGCGGGTGCAGCTGGCTGCTGGGCTTGTTGCAGCAGGCTCCACCACTGCTGTATCACCACACAGGGATCTTGCGCCAAGCAGTAGCCCTGCCACAAAAACTGCTGCAGGCTGTGTAGCCGCCTGCTGCCTTTGGCATCGGCCGCCAAGCTCAAACCATATTCGCTTTGTTGTAGCAGCGTGTGGCCAATGGCGCCGATGTTTGTGGTATGTAGCTGCGCGCGCAGCTGTTGCAGCAGCTGTGCAAACGCTGCAATGCGTGCCTGGCTGCGGGGATTGAGCTTGGCTGTTTTGTTGGCCTGCACCACTTGTAGCCAGGTCAAACCGGCCTGCTGCCGCGGCTGTGCCGCAAACAGCGTGAGCAGATCGGCATCGTGCAGCGCCACAAAGGCAGAGCGCAGCACAATGAGCGTTGCTAGCTCGTCGTGTGGATGCAGCAGCAGCCGCAATGCTGCCACGGTGTCGGCTATCTCCTGCCGCAAAAACAGAGGGTCGCCGCCAACCAAATAGGTGGGAATTCCAACACGCTGCAGCTGCTGTTGAATCTGCTGCCCCATGCGCTGCCGCCGCACCAACACTGCTATATCGGCAGCGGTGGCTTGCTTGTGTTGCAGCAGCTGTAGCAGCTGGCTAGCCAGGGCTTTGTTCATGGCGGCGTTGGCATCTTGCCCGCTATGCAGCTGCAGCTGCCACAGTTGGCCGGCCTGCTGTGTTGTTGTATTGCTGTCGGCTTGTGATGCCTGGTTGTCGAGCTGTTTGGCGTTGCTATGCGGCGCTGCCGTGCGAAACGGCTGCAGCTCATCTTGCGGCGTAAACGGCACGCCATCTTGCCCGGCAGGCAGCGTCGCTTGGGCTACCCGATTGACCAGCATTACAATATGAGCCTGGCAGCGTCGGCAGGTGGTCAGGTATTGCCGCTTGCCTGCCGCCTCTTGGGTTACCTTGCAAGACAGCTGCTCAAACAGCTGTACATCTGCACCGCGAAAACCATAAATGCTCTGTTTGGGATCGCCCACCACAAACAGCATGCCTGGCTGCAGCGGTAGCTGTTGCTGCAGCAGCTGCCTGCTGGCAAGAGGCTGCATGGCGCTGCTGCGGCGCTGTGTCAGCAGCAGCAGCAGCTTGGCTTGCAGCGCATTGGTATCTTGGCACTCATCAACAAGTAGCTTGTCAATATTCTGCTGCGCCTGCTGTCGCACATTGGGGTGATCGCACAGCAGCGCCACCGTGAGCTGCAGCAGATCGCCAAAGCCCAATGTTTGCGCCTGCAGCTTATGGTCTAGCAGCTGTCGGTGCAGCTGCTGTAGCGCACTGCGCACGGCCAGCTGTTGCGGCAAAATGACACCATTGCACAGCTGATTGCCCAGCAGCTGCAGTGCACGCTTGCAGCCACGCACGCTGTCGGATCGACCCAAACCGGCCAGCAGCTGCATGCACTGCTCAAAGGCCAGGCTCACCGCAGACTGTTTGTCTGGCAGCGGCGTTTGGTTGTCTACGACAAGACTCTGCAGCTTGCTGTAGGCCTGCTGTAGCTGCTTCATGCAGGGCTGTGTTGCGGCATCGCACTGCTGTTGTAGCTGCGACAGCGCTTGCTGCAGCTGGGCAAGGCCGTGGCTGCTTTGCTGCGTGGTAGCGGCACAAGCCAATGCAGCATGTTGCGGCTGCACACCATGCTCTTGCATTTGGCGATACAGCTGACACAGTGCCGAAACAACACCCGTGCGCCCGCCCACATCTTGTAGCCCCAGGCGTGCAATCAGCTGCTGCAAAGCTTGGTTGTTGTTGCGCACAGCCGGCAGCAGCACGGCCAAACAGCACTGCTGTAGCAGTTGCTGCTGCTGTAGCTCATCCAGCAGCGTAAAGTGCGGCTGCACCCCAATAACATCGCCGTAGCGACGCAGCAGCGTGGCGCACAGCGAATGAAACGTGCAGATCGGCGCCTGCTGCACACCCTCCCACAAGGTTTGCAACGTGTCTGGCTGCGGCATGGCAGCATGCAGCTGTTGCGCTTGCTGTTGCAGCTGCAGCAGCAGCGGGTTATCGCCACGCTGCTGAATCAGATCCATAATGGTACTAGCCACCCGCTCGCGCATTTCACACGCCGCATTTTCGGTAAAGGTGACCGCAACAATGCGCTGGGGATCCATCGGCTTGCTGTTTGACGTTTCAAGACCCAACAAAGCCAACAGATAGTGATAAACCAGCGCATGGGTTTTGCCAGCACCGGCGCCGGCACACACAACAATATTGGCTGCAGCTTGCGTTGTTGACATACAAAAATGTTGCCATGAATCGTGCAAACTTGCACCCAAAGCAGCAAGTTGCAGCGGTTTGTCAAAGCTCTCATTGCCCATCACGTTATCGAACCTTTGGCATGGGTTGATGTTCGTGTCTCTTACTGTATGATGAGGATGGCAAGTTTTCTGGTCGTAAGACCGTCTTGTAAAGCAGTGCATGATGATGACAACGGTTTTTGACAAAGATAAGCTAAACAATCTTGCTAATGAGATCTGGAAGTCGGCCGAGCGGTTGCGCGGCAAGTTTAAGGCGTATGAATACCAGAACGTGATTTTGCCTATTATTGTTGTGCGCCGCATTGAGTGTGTGTTGATTGCATGGCGCCAGCAGCAGGCTGAGGCGATGCGGCAGCGGCAGCCTGGTATTTGTGACAAACAACTGCAAGCAGATGTGAAGGCGCTGGAGATGAACCCGCAGCAAATTGGGTTTTGGAACAAGACACACTGGACGCTTAAGCAGGTCATTCGCGAAGATCCGGTGCTGACTGCTGAGAATTTTCGTGCGTATATTAATGGGTTTTCTCCGCATGTGCAGCAGATCATCGATCACTTTGATTATCGGGCTACCATTGGACGCATGGTAAAAAGTGCGCGCTTATTGCCTATTCTCAACCAGTACTCCAGCTTGGCTGTGGGGCCGCAGGATCTCTCTAATTTGGAGATGGGATATGTTTATGAAGAGCTGCTGCGTCGCTTTTCGGAGCAAAGTGGCGAGGAGGCGGGGGAGCATTTTACGCCGCGTGAGGTTGTTCGGCTGATGGTGGAGCTGCTGGATATTCCTATCCCCCACAAACATATCTCTATTTATGATCCCGCGTGTGGCACCGGTGGCATGTTGTCGGTTGCCAAGGAGCATTTGCTAGAGCGAACCAGCGACGATGCCAGTCGGGAGGCCGTACAGCGTTATGTGACCATTCACGGCCATGAGCTGCAGCCGGCCAACTATGCTATCTGTCTGGCCGATATGCTCATTAAGGCCGACAAAAATGCTGAAGTGAAGTTGGGCAACTCGCTGATTCCGCACGCGCAACATAGCCGCGAGCCAGGCGATCAGTTTCCCGAGCCGCAGCACACTTTTGACTTCATGCTTAGCAATCCGCCGTTTGGCGTCACCTGGGGCGGCAAAGATGGTTACGAAAAGGAGGCGCGCAGGCTCGAACAGACACGCTATTGCGCCGGCATGCCCCGCACCAACGACGGTGCGCTGCTGTTTTTGCAAACCATGCTGGCCAAAATGAAACCGCCCCACCAAGGCGGCAGCCGCATTGCGGTTATTTTCAACGGCAGTCCGCTCAGCAACGGCGATTGCGGCCAGGGCGAGAGCGAAATTCGCCGCTGGATTCTTGAAAACGACTGGCTCGATGCAATTGTTATGCTGCCCAATCAGCTTTTTTACAACACCGGTATCTTCACCTACATTTGGCTGCTCACCAACAACAAACCAGCCAGCCACAAAGGGCGCGTGATGATTATCGACGCTCGCAAGCAGCACGACAAAGAGCCCAAATCATTCGGCAACAAGCGCAACCGCATTCTCCCTCAGCACTGCACATGGATCGAGCAGCACTACCGCAACGGCTGGGCCGACGGCTACCAACACGACTGCGTGCAACTTTTTGCCACACAAGATTTTGCCTACCACAAAGTCAACGTCGTATTTTGGCAAACAGACAAAACCGATCAACCCGCCTATATCACGCAGCCATACCCCAAAGCACTCACCGCAGCCAACGTCAAAAAAGATCAAGACTTTTACGCCAGCGATCTCACATTTCTCCTCACCGCCCAACACGGCAACACCACGCGCCAAATCACCTTCACCCTCAAACCCAGCGACAATTTTGCCACCGTGCTCGACCAGCAGATCCGCCACGCCTTCGCCCCCCAGCTACAAACCCTCACAGCCAACACCCACACGCAAGCCCAACGCAACAAGCTCATCAAATGCTTTATCAAACAGCTCAACCTGCAAGCACAATACACCCACCGCCACTACGTTGCCGATTGCGAATACATTCCCGCTGGCGAACACATCGATGCATTTCTAAAACGCGAGATCGACAAACAGATTATCCGCTGGCAAGATGCCCCCCAACTTGGATACGAAATTTTGCCCAACAAATATTTTTACCGCTACCAACCACCCAGACCGGCGGACGAGATCCTTGAGGAATTTTGGGAACTGGAACGACAGGCGCAGGAGTTGCTTAAGAGACTGAGATGATGATCGGGCACAAGACTTTGACACACATGCCCTGGGTCCAAGATCTCCCAAGAGATTGGTTTATTTGCCGTCTTAGTAACATTGCTGATGTTGTTTTCAGCAATGTCGACAAACATACCAACGAAGGAGAACTTCCTGTACGTTTATGTAACTACACAGACGTTTACAACAATGCCACCATTGTAGCAGATATGAATTTCATGCGAGCAACAGCTCTGCCAAAGGAGATCCAACGATTCCAATTAAAACAGGGCGATATACTTGCCACAAAAGATTCGGAGGCGTGGGATGACATTGCAATAGCGTCCAGAGTTGTCAGAGATATGCCAGATGTATTGTGTGGTTACCATCTAGCCATCATACGCCCCCGTTCCAATCGGATCGCGAGTGAGTATCTGGGATGGCTTTATCAATCTAAGCCTTTTAGAGGTCAGTATGAAACAAAGGCTGTGGGGATCACACGATTTGGATTAGGAAAGGCTGCATTCAGAGAAACACTCGTACCCCTACCACCAAGAACTTATCAATATCGCATTTCGGTCTATCTCGATCATGCATGCAAGGTGATTGATGAAGCAATAGTAGCTAAGCAAAAACAGTTGGACACGCTAGCACAGCTGCGCAAGTCGATCATGCACCAGGTTGTAACGCGCGGGTTGGATGATTCGGTTGTGCTGAAAGATTCTGGTATGGGTTGGGTGGGACGGATTCCGGTTCATTGGCATGTTGTGTGGTTAAAAAATGTAGCAGCAGTCAATGCTTTATCACTCGGTGCAGATACAGAT
>JBCCEX010000059.1:0-8218 GCA_039030035.1 Myxococcota bacterium | reverse complement strand
CCAGCAGCCGGCGCAGCAGCAGCGGTGTGTGCGGTGTCAGAGGATTGTACTTGAGCTCAAACTGATTCACGAAAAGAATGGTTTTGACAGCACACTGCAACAGGGTTTACAACAGACATCGGCCTACATGGACAGCTGTAAAGCTACTGAAGGGCATTTGCTACTGTTTGATCGCCGTGCTGGTAAGAGCTGGGATGAGCGTATCTGGGTCAAGCAAGAACAGGCGCCTGACAGTCAGGCAATTACTGTTTGGGGGTTGTAGTTGCTATACGTGAACAATAGCCGCTTTGTTTGGTCACTTCGCCAAAGCAAACAGCTACTGAATCAGACAACCGAGGATTTTGCTTGGACTGCTCAATAAAAGCAAACAATAGTCCCCATTTCTTATTTATGATTGTTGGTGCTGCTATTTTTTCAAAAGCGCAGCAACTTTTTTGTGTTTGTTAACAAGAGCCCAGGTATATGGGGTGTTGCCAAAACGATCGTAGGTTCGTATGCCAGCTCCTTCTTTAATCAGCTTTTTCACACATTGTAGGTTGCCGTGTTTGGCTGCTAAGTGCAGTGCAGTCATGCCAAAGCGATCTTGTGCATTAACATCGATTCCCTGTTGCAGCAGCTTGTCAATCATCTCTTGTGCGCGTGGATTTTTCGCTACCCAGTGCAGGGGTGTGCGTTGGTAGTTGTCTAGTGCTGCAACCTTTGTCTGTTTTTGCTCTAGCAGGCACGACAAAACAGTTGGGGTTCCTTCACAAGCGGCAATATGCAGTGTGCTGCGCCCAAGCAGATCATGTTGTTGCACATCAGCCCCTTCGCGCAGCAGCTTTTGAACGGTATGCACCTGTCCTTGCCGTGTGGCGTTATGTAATTGACATACCTCAATGGTGGGTGGGGAGCTTACCTGCAGGCCATACCCTATCCATAATACCATGGCGGTCATGCATACAGTTGCCGTTATAACCGCCCCTCGAAAAGCTTTGTCTATTGTATTCATATTTTCTCACTATTTGCATCTATGCTCTCTCACATCTTAATTATACTTTGTTCAGTCACCATTGCAATTTTTTTAGTCTTGGCAATTAAGAGAGTCTGTTTTTTGCCAAGAGCGATGCCTAAGATGTTTGCCGGTGCGTGCCAAAACCAAATCAGGTGGCAACTTACCGCATGTTGGCTGAGGGGGATGTTGACAACTGCAGCGGTTGTGTTGTACTGTTGTACTAGTACGATGGTGCAAAGGTGGATCATGAACAGGCGGGTAATTGGAATCGGGCTATTGGCTGTGTTGCTGGGGTCGGCCACCTTTTTTGGTTTTATCAACAACAGGGAGGCTGCCACAGATCAGCCGCGGGTGGCTGTTTTGGTGCCGCTAGAGCACGAAGCCATGCAGCAGATGGTTGCTGGGTTTCGGCAACAGCTACAGGCTGAGTTGAGTGGCAATGTGCAGATCGATGTGAAAAATGCCCAGGGAGATGTCGGAATTCAGCGGGCTTTGTTGGCGCAGTTTGCACAAAGCAACTACGATGTGGTGGCGGTTATTGGCACAACGGCTTCGTTGATGGCTGTGCAGCTGTTTGCATCTACCTTTGCATCTGCTGCCAATAGCAGTTCAACGCCAATTGTTGCGCTGGATGTTACGGCCAACTTAGCACAACAGCGTGGCAATTTTACCGGTACGCTTGAGGCAGATGTTCAAGCAACCTTACATTACATGCATCGTGCTTTTGCGCAGGTGCATATGCTGAGCTTGGTGTATACAGCAGAAGATAAAAGCTATCAGCAGGCCAAACAGTTTGTGCAGCAGGCCAAAGCGCTGGGGCTTGTGGTGCAAGAGCTGATGGTGCAGCAGCCTGCCGATCTTTATACGGTAGGTGGTTTGGTCGACAAACACTCACAGATGATTGTGGTGCTCAAAGATCACATGGTTGCTTCGGGCATCGCCCCGCTGCTGCAGCGGGCCAACCAGCAGCGTATTCCTTTAATGGCTGCAGATGATGGCACCGTGCGATCAGGAGCTGCCTTGGCGGTAGCGGTTGCCGAAGCCGACATTGGCAAGCAGGGCGCGCGGCTGACTGCAGAGATTTTGCATGGGCGCAAAGCGGCTGATATTGCCATGCGGCCGCTGCAGCAGCAGACCCTGTTTGTCAACAAGGCTGCAGCAGCACAGCAACGTGTCGATGTGGCGCAAGCTGTTCAAACCGCTAAGCAGATGGGTTATCGTGTACAATATGTGTCGGATTTAGGCAAACAACCGGCAAATAAGTCATGAGTGTCGTACATATTTTGCAAGAGAGCCTGGTATTTTTGCCGCTCACATTGGGCATGCACTTAAGCTATGCCGTGTTGGGCATTGCTGACCTTACAGTAGATGGCAGCTTTGTGCTAGGAGCAGCTGTGTGCGCTCGCTGCATGCATGCTGGCTGGCCTGCGTGGGCAGCTACAGCAGCTGCTATAACAGCAGGAGGGCTTGCCGGTGTGGCTGTTGCTCTTATTCAGCGTCGCAACCGCATCTCGCCACTGCTTGCCGGTATTTTGGCGCTGTTTATTTTGCAGTCGGTTAACTTACAGGTCATGGGCAGGCCCAATTTGCCGCTGCTAAACCATTCGACGCTCCTAACACAGCTGATGGATCTATTGGGTTTGCGCGCATGGGGCAGCTGGGCATATGCGCTGGCGCTGCTGCCGCTGCTGATTGTGTTGGCGGCTTTGTACACTGCGCTGCTTCAAAGCCCAATCGGTTTGTGGTTGCGTGCAATGGGCTGTCAGCAGCAGGCTGTAAGCCTTATGGGCAAAGATCCCGAACGTTTGCGTATGCTAGGCCTAGCCTGCAGCAACGCCTTGGTCGCGTGTGCTGGCCTGCTCACAGCGCAGCTAAACGGCTATGCCGATGTCGGTATGGGGACCGGTTCGGTGCTGCTGGGTATTGCCACGGTGGTTATTGCGCAGCAGCTGTTAACGGCGATACGCCCGGGCAGGGTGTGGGGTGCTGCTTGGCAAACGGCTGCCTGTTTTGTGGCAGTGTGTGTCTATTTTTGCAGCGTACATCTATTTGTTGCTGTTGGGCTGTCGCCTCACTGGCTCAAAATGGCCATTGGGCTTGGGCTCATTGCCTTTTTACGTGTACACAGATTGAGAAGAGAGCCATGAATACTTGTGTCGACCTACAACACATAACATTGCTAACACCCGGCAGTCAGTTTGCTATTTTGCGCGATCTGTCGCTGCAGCTACAGCAGGGTGATTTTGCTGTGCTGTTGGGTGCCAATGGCTGCGGCAAAAGTTCACTGCTCAAAGTCTTGGCGGGCCTCCGGCAGCCACACAGCGGCCGTATCTGCCTGCAGGGGCATGTCTTGAACCGCCAACGGTTACAAAGTGTTGCCGCTTCGGTGCGCATTTTGTCGCAAGATCCCGATCTTGCTACATTTCGCACGCTTACCGTATGGGAAAACTGCTGCTTAGCACAGTGGCGTGGGTCAGACAGCAACCAACAAAAGCTGCGCACAGATCGCCCATTTTTTGCCGATTATCTGCAAGATTTTCACCCGCAACTGCCCACAAAGCTAGATGAGCTGGTAGAAAATCTCTCGGGCGGTCAACGACAGAGCCTAGCCTTGGGTATGAGTTTGCTGCACCTACCCGCGCTGTTGTTGCTTGATGAACACACCAGCGCACTAGACCCCGCCGCCGCAGATCGCATGATGCAGCTGACCACCCAGCACATAACACAGCTCAACGTCACCACAATCATGGCAACACATCGCATCGAAGATGCACTACGCTACGGTAACCATCTGCTGTTCATGCGCGATGGTCAGCTGCAGCACCATGTTTGTGGCCAGCGCAAGCACAGCTTGACCAAGCAAGATGTGATTGCTTGGTATGAATAATAGATGATTAATGTATGCATGTCGTGCCAGCCAGAGGTTTGATCAAATGCTGCTCTCTTCTATAATAGAAAAGAGGGCAAAGGGGATAGGAGTGTTGCTGCAGGCGCTCATGTCTTAGCAAAACGGCTGTTTTATGATGCAAGGCAACGTACAAAAAGATCTTTCGGGCAGGCACAAGTCGATTCTCATTGTGTTGTTGTATCTGTTTTCGGCTGTTTTGGTGCTGATTATTTTCAATTTGAGTCTCTGGTTCGATCGCTGTGTCGATGCGCAAATGCAACAAAAAACGCAGCTGAGCGCTGCCAGTGAATTGAGCCGCTACCGGCAGCAGATGCAGCAGATCTTATCGGGTGAAACATCGTTGTTGCCGGAAGGGGGCTCGATTTCTATTGATAAAGCAATTACTCTTTATGTAGCAAGGCATCGACAGTAACTCGCACATCTTTACTTGGCACCAGCATTGAAATCTCCTTTGCATGACATTGCACAACAGCTGCAACAAGATCAATCGGTTTGCATAAGAGAGGCCTGCGCCCTTGGTCAGGCGCATGCTGTAGCCCATCTGCTGCCCAATCGACGTGCTGTATGGTTGGTGGCCACACAGCAAGATGCTTACATGCAGGCTGATAACTTGCGCTTTGCCTTGGCGCGCTGTGATACAGCCAACACGCAGCCTGCCGCTGTGCTTACGCTTACAGTCGACGACAATGCTACACCGTTTGATTTGGCTGCACCCGATGCTGCTCACACTATGCAGCGCATGGCGGTGTTGCATCACTTGGCTACGAGGCAGCCTTGGAGTGCTTTGGTGATTTGTGTCAAGGCAGCACTCACGCTTATGCCCTGTTTTGAGGCGGTGCGGGCCTATTCACAACAGCTTGGTGTTGGCGATACGCTGCCGCGACAAACTCTGCTTGACAAACTACAAATGGCTGGCTACACGCGGGTAGACAGTGTGCAAACAGCGGGGAGCTATGCTGTGCGCGGTGGCATTATCGATCTGTTTTGCCCGGCTTTTGATCAGGGTGTGCGGCTTGATTTGTTTGGTGATTGTGTTGATAGCATCAAGCTGTTTGATGTAGCAACACAGCGCTCAACAACCGCGCTGCAGCGTGTGCACATTGCACCGGTGCGCGATCTGTTTTGGGATAAAAGTCTGTGTGAGCAGGCCTGTACACGCATGCAGCAGCTGGCTACAGCACTGGATTATTCTCATACCAAATTGCAGTGCAAGCTGGCTGATGTGCGCAACCAGCTACCTTTTGTTGGTATGCCGGCTGTGCTGCCGCTGTTTCACCATACTTTGCAGTCGCCGCTGCAGCTGCTGCAGCAAGCCTGCGACGCAACACAGCTGCTGTTTGTTACGACACAGCCGCAACAGCTCGATCAGGCTATCGATGCTGCCCACATGCTGCATGAAGATAGCTATGAGCAGGCGCGCCAACGTCAACAGCTGGTGTGTGAGCCAGACAAATTGCTGTTGCCTAAAGCGTCGCTGCAGCAGCTGATCGGTTGCAGGCGCCGTGTGGTGTTTTTGTGTGAACAATCGCCTACAGATAGCCACGACCATAGCTATGTGTTGCCTTGTCAAGGCACCTCTTATTTACGCCAGGAGATTGTTGCCAAATCTCTACCCAATACAGCGCAGCAACAAGCGCAGCAGGGGCTGTTGCAGCCGCTGGCAACATGCATCAACAAACTCATGCAGCAGGGCCTAAGTATTTGGTTGCCTGTGAGCTGCACCAACCGTCTGCAGCAGCTGCGGGCGCTGCTGTTGCCCTACAATCTGCCGATTGCTTACGCAACACAGCCACCTGTTTGGCCACGCGCAGCATCGGCAAGTGCACAATCTAACCAAACAGCGGCGGCCCAGCCAACGTGCTGCGCCTTTGTTGACCCTGATGCGCACAACATGGAAGGGGCTATTTTGCCGCACATAGGTGTGGCTGTCATATCGCAAACCGATCTGTTTGGACAAACAGAGGCCAAATCTTCCCCCACGATCAAGGGTTTTGGTACCACGCTATCGCAGCTGCAACCGGGCGATCTTGTGGTGCATGTCGATCATGGTTTAGGGCAGTTTCAAGGTTTGGAGCGTATGGGTGTGCAGGGGCTAGAGCAAGACTATCTGTTGCTCACCTATGCAGCGGGCGATAAGCTCTACCTGCCGCTGCAGCGCATCAATCTGCTCAAGCGTTACGGTATGCAGCCCACCGATAGTCAGCCGGTGCGGCTAGATACGCTGCGCAACAAAACCTGGCGCACGCGCAAAAAAAAGATCAGCACTGCTGTGTTTCTGATGGCACAACAGCTGCTGCAGCTGCATGCACGCCGACAGCTCACTTCGCGTCGGCCGTACCCCCCTCCCGATACGCTGTATCGCGAATTTGAGTCACAGTTTCCGTTTGAGCTCACACCCGATCAGCAGCAGGCAACGCAGCAGCTGATCAAAGATATGCAGGCCGATCAACCTATGGATCGTCTGCTTTGTGGCGATGTGGGCTATGGTAAAACCGAGGTGGCGATGCGTGCGGCCATGCTATGTGTGCTGGGCAAACGGCAGGTGATTGTGCTGGCACCCACCACTGTGCTGGCGCAGCAGCATGCCATGACCTGGAAGCAGCGTTTTGCTGCTACCGGTGTGCGTGTGGCGGCTATGAGTCGTTTGCAGGCAGCTACCGCAGTCAAACAGACGCTGCAGCACTTGGCGCAAGGGCAGCTAGACATTGTAGTTGGTACCCATCGCCTGCTATCGCGCGATGTACAAATCCCCAAGCTCGGACTGGTGGTGGTCGATGAAGAGCAGCGTTTTGGCATTGCCGCCAAAGAGCATCTGCGGCGGCTCAAAACCCAGTGCGATGTGCTAACCCTGTCGGCAACCCCCATTCCACGCACGCTGCAAATGGGGCTCATGGGGTTGCGCGATATGAGTGTGCTGCAAACCCCGCCGCACAACCGTCAAGCCATTCGCACCAGTGTGGCTCGCTTTGATGAACATCTCATTCGCCAAAGCATTGAGCAGGAGCTGCAGCGCGGCGGCCAGGTCTATTTTATTCACAATCGCGTGCGCTCTATTGACGCCATGGCCGACTACATTGCCCATGTGGTGCCACAGGCGCGCGTGGCGGTGGCGCATGGCCAAATGGACAAAAAGCAGCTGCAGCAGATCATGTTGCGCTTTGTGCAGCGTCAAATCCACGTGCTGGTATGCAGCAGCATTGTCGAAGCCGGTTTAGATATCCCCACTGCCAACACCATGCTCATCAACCGCGCCGATACCTTTGGCCTGTCGCAACTGCACCAGCTGCGCGGCCGCATTGGGCGCAGCAGCCAGCAGGCCTTTGCCTACTTATTGATTCCTGCATCGATGCAACATCTCACACAGCGAGCTTCCGAACGGCTACAAACGCTGCAACGCTTTAGTGATCTGGGCGCCGGTTTTGCCATTGCCCAGCAAGATCTACAGCTGCGCGGCGCCGGCGATCTGCTTGGCAAAGCCCAACACGGCCACGTTGCAGCTGTTGGTATGGACCTGTACCTAGAGCTGCTGCAAGAGGCTGTTGCCCAGCTACGCGGTCGGCCGCAACAGCTGCAGCAGCTCGATCCAGATGTCAAACTCCCCGTTGCCGCCTCTATTTCCGAAACCTACATGCCCCTTGTAGCCGACCGCCTCAGCCTATACCAACGCCTCGCAACAGCCACAAGCGAGCAGGCCGTTTGGGACATTCTCAACGCCGTGCAAGATCGCAACGGCCACCTACCCGACGAGGTCAACAATCTCGGCCGCATCATGGCCATTAAAATCGCCCTAACCCAACTAGGCGCCACCGCCTTGCAAGCCACATACACCAACAACGACACGCCACAATTTACCTTCACCTTTGATGAACACTCCCGTTTAGACCCCGCCAAACTGGTTGCCTGGACCGCACAGCACACACAAGCCGCCCGCATGACTCCACGCGGACAGCTGCTATATACGCCAACAACAGCCCAGTACAACAACTGCGAACGCGATCTGCTAACCGTAGCACAGGCACTGCTGCAGCAGCTGCACGATTGTGTATTAACAGAGACATCGACTGCATCCTAAATAGAAAAATAGAAAATCAGCTTACGTCGATTTTGGCCTTAGAGATTTTTAATGCGTCGGCCCTGCAGCAACCCATATTTTTGCTGCTAACACAGCAGGAGAATGGTATAATGAGAGAAAAAGGGAAAAAGGGGAAGTGAACCATGCTGGGTTGTTATCTGGATCCGAAAAATGATTATGCCTTTCGGCGCATCTTTGGCGACGAGAAACGCGAACACCTGTTGCGGCGCTTTTTAAACAGTAT
>JBCCEX010000058.1:0-8312 GCA_039030035.1 Myxococcota bacterium | reverse complement strand
CTTTTTTTAATGCGTCGGCCCTGCGCGGTAGGGTTGCAAGCAAATCGTCTATTTTTTGAGAGCCTTGCAGCAGCTGCTTCAAGAAAGTTGTTTCATGAAAATTAATTTCCAACGGGCCGGTAACAAACCTTCGCCTTTTAGGCGGAATGGCTTTAGCAACAAGTTATTGATTTTGACCAATTTCGATAATAAGACCCATACCTATTTGCAGCAGCAGTGATAAGAGAGTCTTTTATTATCAATGATTGATGTTTTCGATAATAAGATTTTTGGGGCAGCTAAACCGTGAAAACATCCTACTACCCATAAATAGCCATAAAGAGGCTTTTCTTCAGTTTTGATAAAAACGCCCCGCATCGCGCCAAGAATCGCGCCGGAGTTTTTTTGCGCCAAACCCGTTGACAAGTTGGCGGTCTTAATGACACGATAATCGCGTCAACTTCGCTTGGAAACAACAGGGCCATGGAAGCCTTGGGTTTTTCGAGCGATCACAACGCAGGGAGCAAGAAAAATGTTAGCGAGAAACAAAAGAGGGGTGGCGCGAGGTCTTCCACACCCCCGACCTACGGCAAATCATTCGCGACTATGAGTTTGACACGAACGAAGAAGACACCTCTTTGCAATGGACCGATGAGGAACGCTATTGCCATGTGATCAAAACCATGCCGCCAAACTGGCGTGCCAGAATCGCTCGCCCTGAGGTGCTGCGCTATGTCATGGGAGACGGACTAGTGCAACGCTTGCTCACCGACGAGCCGGCCGCGTTATTACTGCTAGCTGAACGGGCGAGGCAAGAGCCCGAGTTCAAGCAAGAGCTGTTCGATTGGATCGAGCAGTCCAAGTCTGCTGATGGTAAACAGGCCGCTGTGGCGGCGGCCAACGCTCTGACGATTTTGAACGCAGCCGGGGTGTCGTTCAGCGGCATGGATCTACACGGGATCAAGGCACCAGGGGCCTTGTTGGATGGGGCGGTGCTGGACGGTACCGATTTGCGTGGGGCAAACCTGGCAGGGGCATGGCTGGGACACGCTTCCTTGAGCCAGGCCCGCTTTGGGCAAGCCCGCCTGCGAGGGGCGCGCTTTGGCGAACAGGCCTTCTTCAAGGGGCATACCTCTGCTTGAACTAGACCCAAAGACGCACGTGAAACCGCACGTGCGGTGGATCGCGGGCCAGCCGGCGCTATCATTGACCGACGCGGACTTTCGCGGCGCGACGGGGTTGACCGACGGCCAAAAACGCTTGATCAAACAGCGGGGTGGGCTTATCGATGAACAATGATAAAAAGAGGAATGAAGCGAGCTTATAATGATAAACCCCGGGCGGATACCGAGTTGCCTGAAGCCGCTACGAGCGACCAATAAAGAGTTGTTTGTTGCTGGTCACTGAATGGGTGTGTATCCGTGTTACAATGAGAGCCATGGAGCGGTTTTTTAATACGGCTGGGCCGTTGAATTTGGCGGATCATTACATACTAGATCCGCTTGCACGGTGGAATTTGCCAGAGGTTTTGGGGCACATTGACCGCAAAAAGTACTTTTTGCTGCATGCGCCGCGACAAACGGGTAAAACGACCTGCCTGAAAGCGCTGCGTGATTATTTGAACCATGCCGGTCATTATCGTTGTGTTTATGTCAATGTAGAGGCTGGGCAGGCGGCTTGCAACGATATTGAGGCGGCCATGGCTGCTGTGTTTAGAGAGTTGGCGCTTGAGGCGCAAGATCAGCTGCAAGATAGTTGGGTGGAGCACAACTGGCGCACTGTTTTGCAGCAAGATAGGGCTTTGAGCGCACTGGGGTCGCTGCTGCGGGGGTGGTGTTTGCACAACCCTAAGCCGTTGGTGCTGCTGTTTGATGAAATTGATTCGTTGGTAGGGCTGTCGCTGATTTCGGTGTTGCGACAGCTGCGTTTGGGCTACCCAAAACGTCCGGATCGGTTTCCTAGCAGTGTGGTGCTGTGTGGTTTGCGGCATCTGCGCGATTATCGTATGGAGCTGGGTGATGAGGGAGAATATTTGGTAAAGGGTGGCAGCCCGTTTAATATCCATTCCGACTCGCTGCGGCTGGGTGATTTTTCGCAAGATGATATTGCAACGCTGTATGGGCAGCACACGCAAGAGACTGCGCAGCGGTTTGCCGCGGGTGTGTGTGAACATGTGTTTGAGCTCACGCAGGGGCAGCCTTGGTTGGTCAATGCGTTGGCGTACGATGTCTGTTTTCGTGACGAGGCCGGGCTCGATCGCAGCAAGGCCATTAGGCTGGAGGCTATTGATATCGCCAAAGAAAAGCTCATTCAGCGGCGCGAAACGCACCTGGATCAGCTTATGGCCAAGCTTAAGCAAGATCGCGTGCAGCGGGTGATTGGGTCGATTGTGAGCGGGCAAAATCTACACCCAAGTAGCGAAGATTTTGATTACACCATGGACTTGGGTCTGATTCGTCGAGATCACAATAGAAATCTTGTTATTGCCAATCCTATCTATCGCGAAGTGATTCCTAGGGTATTGGCCGGTGAGTGGGAAAATTGGCTAGAGATGCAGCATTGCGCCACTGCGCTGGCGGGCCAACCGCTCAACATGCACGAACTGCTGTCGGCTTTTCAACGTTTTTTCCGCGAGCACTCCGAAAGCTGGCTGGATCAATTCCAATACAAAGAGGCGGGCCCCCAACTGCTGCTACAGGCCTTTTTGCAACGCACCGTCAACAGCCGCGGCGCCATTCATCGCGAGCAGGCGGTAGGCAGCGGCCGCACCGATCTCATAGTCACCTGGCCGTTGGGCGACAAAGATGTAACGCTGCAGCGGGCAAAAAACAAGCAGATCGTTGTGCTGGAGCTCAAGCTCATTCACCGCAACGATGGTGCCGATAGTGTTATCAAAACCGGCCTAGAGCAAACTGCCGGCTACATGCACCGTTTTCATGCCCCTGAAGGGCACCTGCTTATCTTCGACCGTCGCGCCAGCAAAAGCTGGGATGAACGTATTTGGATCAAGCAAGAGCAATCATCCACCGGCCAGGCTATTACGGTGTGGGGGTTGTAGCGGCACCACAGGCTTGTATATGATGTAGTCAGAACGCAACAAAATTTAAGGAACCGCAAGCCCCGCCACATCGATAGGCGGATAGTCTTCCCACCCCTGCAGATCAAAATGCCACCACTCGGTAGCAAAAGGAACAAAGCCATGCTGCTGCATCGCCTGTTCCAGTTGATCGCGATGACGCAGCGCTGCTGCTGTAGCCTCTTGATAATCGCGATGCGCCTTGCGGTTCATTTCATCAAAGCCAGAGGGCATGGGCAGCTCTTGCCCCTGGGCATTGATCAGTGTGACATCAACAGCAGTCCCCCGACTATGGCGCCCTCCTTGCTGCGGATTGGAGACATAGCGCGGGTCGGGCACCGCCTGCCACAGCGCCTCTTGCGCGGCAGCAGGGCGATAGGCATCAAAAATCTTTAGCCCCAGCTGCTGTTGACGCAGCATTGTTTGTACACGCATCAACGCTGTAGCTGTATCGCGATGCATATAGCAGATTGCTTGTCGATATAGCGGCTTGCCAACAATGTTGTTGGATGTGGCATAGCGAATGTCTAGCGCAATGCTTGGATCTTGCTGCGCAATATCGATCAGGTTGGGGTGTATCATTGCTGTTGCACAGAAAAATCGCAAGCGCTTTTGTTGGGCGTTGTCGGCTTTTTGTTGCCAACACGGCAGAGGCAACCTTCGGCACTTGGGGCTGTCTCAACCCGTTTGGGGTATACCTTAAATACAGAGGCGTTGGTAGCATGCAGGGTCTGTTTTGCTAAATGCCAAATGTCATCGATGATGTGAGTTGCCGCTTGTTGCGGTTGATCGATCAGCTTTTTGAGCTTGTCAACGGGCAACAAACGCTCGGGCCGTGTGATGCAGCGGTTGATTTGATGCAGCCAGTAAGAGTTGGTTCGCGCAGCCTCCTGCAGCTGCTGTTGCAGGGGTTTGCTGGCCTGCACAAACTGCTCGTATGTTGGTTTTTGCTGTGTAAACTGCTGCAGCAGCTGTTGAATAACCCGCTGCACCTTGGCAACCATTTTGGGCGCTACCTGGGTGCTGATTGCCAAAATACCGTCGCCATCTGCCACGCGCGGTGCGGCGTGTACTGAGATGTTGTAGGTGGCTCCGAGCTTGCCGCGCACAGCCTCCCATAGTTGCGTTTGCAACATGCGCTCTAGCAGCTCCCACTGTAGCTCCTGCACCAAAGAGACATGCCGGCGAATCGGATAGATCAGCTGCAGCAATACATCGGACTCAACGGCCTGTTCATGTAGACATTGGCAAACAAGCCCTCTCTCAATCGCAATGGGCTTAATACTGGGCAGCTGCGAGCGAGAGGCGCGCGGCTCAAGCGTACCAAAGGTTTGCGCAACCTGCCGCACAACAGCCTGCAGCGGCATATCACCGACCACAACAATATCGAGCGGCAGATGACACACATTGAGCTGATGAAACCAGTGACGAACTTGCGGCTGTTCAATCTGCTTGATCTTGTCTGTGGCAATGGAGCAAAACCGTTTATCGTATTTGTACAAAGCAGGAATGAGCTGCCTAATTAACGGCCAAGAGAGACTCTTTTTGCCCTGCTGTTGGTAAGCATCTAGCCACTGGTGAAAGGTGACCATGCCCTGTTGCTCAAATCCTGGGTCTAGCAGGTAGGCTCGCATCAGCTCAAGGGCAAACAGAAAATCTTGTGGCCGCGTGGCTCCTCGAAGCCCCAAACTGCGTTCGCCAACAAACGTAGCGCCGTTCACCGTTTTGCCGGCCAAAAATTTGTTGAGCTGTACAATACTATGCTTGCCCAATCCCGACTCCAAAAAGGTTGCCTGCCAAACATCTGTGGTGGCAATCTGCTGCAGTTGGGTCAGATCCAACCGCCCCGGCGCCCCTAGTCGCAGCAGCAACAGCACCTCATCTTTTTGCCAATCGGTCTGTTTGACATGCAAGACAACACCGTTTTTGAATGTTATACGGTGCACATCCACATCTTCAAGATGCTCTGAGCGCACCATGTTGTTAACCTGCTGCGGCTGCAATCGGGGCGTATGGTAGGCAAAAGAGCCTACCTGGCGCAGCTGCCAGGCAGCAGCAGGCTGCTGACGACACTGCGCAAAAGCCTGCTGCAGCTGCTGTTGCAGATCGGTGCCGACATCTTGCCCAGCCATCGCCTGCACAAATCGCTGTCCCTGCTGCCACGCCTGCTGCAGCGCCTGCTGACACGCCTTGGGTGTCAATCGGCGCAGCATGGGGTTCATCAAACGCTGTCGATCGAGCGGATCAACAGGAGGGGTGTGGTTGGTTAACACCTTGTGTGCCCGAGCAACGTGCGCCGCGCTGTGGGTGGTATCGCGCTCTGTGACCGCCTGCTGCAGAGTGTTGCGCATGTTTTTTACCACCAGCTGCAGCTCCTGTTTAGCAAATCCATGCTGCAAGGCAGATGCCAGCACACTCTCTACCTGGCACAAAGCTTGCTGCCACTTATCGGGCTGGCTGCTCAAACTATAATCAACTCCGCGCAACAGTTTAAAGTAGCTAGCCCGCGCAAATCCGGCAGCCAAAAACTCCGCTTTGCCCTCATCTTGCAACACACGCAAGCGTTGATTGAGCATGGCAAATGCTACACGCAGCGGCAGATTCTGCAACCAATTGCCCACAGTTGTAGCCTTTTTTTTGCTCTCTTGCAGCCTAAGCTGCGACACCTGTACAGACACATGGGTGAGCTGCTTCTCGTTGACCGCCTGAAAACCCTCTGGCACACGTGCATCACCCACAGCAGGTTTTGTCGCCGGCTGTTTTGCACCGCTTTGCCAATCACCAAACGCCTGCTGCACCAGAGGTTGCGGATCTTGCTGCTGCAGATCGCCCACAATCACAATCGAACTGTTGTTGGGCGTATACCAGGTACGATAAAACGCACGCACCGCCGCTGCTGTAAAATCGGCACGCACCTGCTTTTTGCCAATAGGATGACGCGTTGCATAGCGTGTGCCGTGTAGCAAATAGTTAAACCACTTATCAGAAGCACGACGAGCCGGCAGATCGTGCATACGCTCCTCACTATCGACAATGCCCTTCTCTTTGGCCACCGCCGCCGCACTCAACGTAAGATGGCTAGCAAACTGTCGCAGCATATTCAGCGCCTCTTGCAGCTTCTGCTTGCTGCAGCTGGGCAGATCGAGCATGTAAACAGTCTCCTCAAAACCGGTGTAGGCATTAACATCGGGCCCAAACTCCATCCCCTGCTGACCAAACCAGTCGGTGAGCTGTTTTTCGCTGTAGCTCTTGCTACCGCGAAAGGCGAGATGCTCCAAAAAGTGCGCCATCCCCTCCTGCCCCTGCTGCTCGTGCAGGCTGCCCACATCAACCACCAACCGCACATAGCAGCGATCTTTGGGATAGCTGTTGCTCATCCATGCCACACGCATACCATTGTCAAGCCTGCTGTCATGAATGCGACGATCCATGGGCACAGGCTTGGCGGCATCCTGTTTTGATAATCCTGTCAAGCTACTACAACCGCTAACCAACAAAATTGTGGCAAACAGCCATCTGGCCAGCGGCATCTTTTTTTGTTTTTCAATACCCATCAAAATGTTTCACTCGCTGCTTCATCGGTTTTTATTGTGCCATCTCTGCTTGAGCAAGTCCACAAACGGCCTAACGCAAATTCTGCTTAAGCAATCTGCTTTCGACTGTTGTTGTGAACTAATGCAGATCCCTTAACTCATCATCCGGCGTGTAGATAGGATTGCTGCTTAAAAACAGCTGCATGCCAACATGATCTTGCAAAAAGATAGAGACATTGGGCACATGACAGTAAACAAAACTCTCTTGGCCTGACAGCGTGTAAGCTGGGTAGAGCTGTGGCTGCTCTTGCTCATTCCAATGTTCCACACCTTGCGGTGTAAAATGTGCCGGTAGCAGGGTATGGCTGCGCAGCTTTTGCTGCAGATCTGCAGGTAAACGCTGTGCCTGCGGGGTTTGCAGCATGCGTTCTATCTGCTTGGGGGTTCGTACACATAAGCCATGGGTGGTGCCGTTTTCTTCAATTAGCACACAGCTGCCGGTTTCATCCCACACCACATGCTCCACTGCCTTAAGCTGCTGCATGCTGCTGTCAAGCAATTTAGCAAATGCCGGCTCAAACAAAACACTGTCGGCCGGTTTTAAATGCTGCGTCCACAACTGCTGCAACGGCTGTGTAAGTTGTGTAAAAAACAGACGCTGCGCGTTGTTAATGGCATCTCTTAGGGGCTCCATGTGAATGCCCTTGTCAACAAAGGCGTTGCGATTGCTTTGCTGCAAAAAAGGCTTGAGCTCTTGTGTTGTCACGGGATAAGCAGTATGCAGAATTTTACACAAATGATCCGGTAGATGCTGCAAAAACGTCAGGCCATCCATAGCAGCATAACGATACAAAAAGCCACTTGTCACCGTAGAAATTGTGGTAAAACGCTCAGAGCGTGTTATCCAGCTACGCAGAGCTTGCAAAGCCTGTGGCAAATTTTTGGGTGGCAGCAACGCTGTGTCAGAGGCCACCAAAGAGATCGGCACAGCATGCTCTCGTAGCCACAGCAAAGCAAGATGTGGGTTGTTAAAAAGCCGCATAGGAACTTGGGGGAACCGGGCCATCAACAACCCTTCCAAAAAGTAGAGCGAGCTATCTACACACACCAAGCAGGTTGGATGCTGCAGCAACGGTACCACAACCTCATGGTTTTTTTGCGGCACCAACACTGTTTGCGAACCCCGTTTTGGTTGGCGGCCTGCTCTTACACCTCTTTTCTGCCAGCCTAACAAGCCCATATTATGACACCGCACATTTGCTCAAGAACCTACAGGCCCCTCACCCAAAGCACCTTGATCACTTAATTGGCAGAGTGCAATATGACACGCTGTGTTGTCAAACGCGTGATCTAATCCGCGCACACCACCTGTGTGGCAGTCTGTTTTCAAACAAAACCTAATTCTGGCACGAAACAAAAGCAACTGCTAGTATATAGTGTTTACCATCAACCAGGAGATAAATCATGCCAACCAACATGCCGCACGACGCCCTGTTTCGACAAATGATGCGTTTCAGCTCGTTTCAGCAAGCATTTGCACAACGCCACGTGCCGCAACAGATCCAACATGTCGTCGATCTCAAACAGCTGCAGCAGGTGCCCGCCCATTTTTGTCAAGCACACAAGTCGGTGATTCCAGATTGTGTGTTATCCGCCCCCTTCAAGCAAGGCCCAGGCCGATTTTATCTGGTCACAGAGCAAGAAACCAATCCGCGTCCAGCGGT
>JBCCEX010000057.1:0-8441 GCA_039030035.1 Myxococcota bacterium | reverse complement strand
TTGCTTTCGCTCTCGAGTATCTCCACAATGGTGATATCTAGACCGAGGAGTTCCGACAAAAAACCCTCTAGTACATCAAAATTGGCCTTGTCGCGCAAAATGTGCTTGATGGCCCAATCAAAACGAATGAGTTGTGGCATAGGTGCAACCTCCTACTTATATTTTAGCAAATTTTCTCTTGCGGGCCTATGTCGCGGCAGGGTTGCAAGCAAATCGTCTATTTTTTTGAGCGCCTTGCAGCAGCTGATTCAAGAGAGTTGTTTCATGAAAATCAAGAATACGCTATTCGAGCAGCAAGAAGGGCAAGCGAAATTGGTTGTGCTAATAGTAGCCTTCTAAAGCTTCTTCATCGCCATCTGGCGGCAAAGGTGCGCTTGGTGCAAAAGCTGTGATATTCGCCTGTTTGTCTTGCTGCTTATTCCATAGATGTTGACCTGATGCAGCCGCCTTTGTACCATTCGCTGGCCCTCAATAAAGTCGCTTGGATAGGGCGTTGACCAGTTAGTCAACTTTTTACCACGAGTGGTGTAATTTTATGTAAATTATATTTCTCGTAAACTTGTCTGCTTCAATTGAATTGACCTTATCATCTAAGAACAACGCGCTTTTAAAGCCGTACCGATTATCTGCAATCGCCTCTTCTATCGTTTGCAACCGGCCCTAAAATGGCTTGATAATCTGTGCTGCTGCTAGCGGTAGCAATTGTCGGACTATCTTGGCTCATTCTGCAATCCGAGTGCGATACTCCTGCCCGATCGGTTTATGCTAAGATAGCAGTGACGATAACAATGTGACAACGCGCTGTGATGCAACAGAGAGGCTCTTTTTTGACATCGACGCTGCAACTGCTGTTGGTTGCAGTTGCCGCTATTGTGACGCTTGTGGCTGCATTTGCATCGCCGCTGCTGGGCACACCAACGGCAGAGATGGCTACGCTATTGAGTGTGGTATGGGGGCCGGTGTGGTTGCTCAGCTCGGCTGTGATGGGTGCGCGTCGAAACCGGCGGGGTTTTGCCGAAGATCTAGTGGTGCAAACCGGTTGGATAGCAGTTGTTGCGGCGTTGTGCATTGTTGTTGCTTTGATCAATCGGCTGCGCTTTCATAGCTGTAGCCCAACTGCCGGTATGTGGGTGCTGGCTGTGTTGACACTGCCTGTTTGGTGTCTCAATACGGTTGTGGGGTTATGGCTGGGTCGCATAGTTGGCAACGTTTGGCGCGCTGTGTTGAGCAGTCTGCTGCTGCTGGGGCTATATGGGCTGTGGCAGCTGCTGCAGTGGCGAGATTGGCCATCGTTTTGTGTGGTGACACATTTGTCGGCTTTGGTGGTGGGGGATTTAGCGCAGGGGTACTATATTAAGCCGGCGGTTATCGCTTATCGCTGCAGCACGCTGCTGTTTGCCTTTGGGCTGGGTACATTGGGTATTTGGCTGTTTCAACCGACACGCTCTAGCAGTTTTATAACAACACAAAGACCCCCCATTACCGCTTTGTGCCTGTCGGTGTGTCTGTGCTGTTTTGGCTGGATTGTGCATAGCAAAAGTGTGCCCGATCTCATTGTCACAAAGCAAAAAGCGCTGCAAACGTACAGTGTTGCATGGCGCTTGGGTCCTGTGCTGCTGCATACCGATCCGCATCACACCAGCTTGCAGCAGGCTGAGTCGGTGTTGCACGAGGCTCATTTGTGGCTCCAGCTGCTGGCACAGCGCTTTGGCCTTGTGTCGCAAAAACCGATTCACATTTGGCTACACCCCAATCAGCAGGCGCAGGCTCAATATACCGGGGCGCACCATGTGGACTTTGCCGTAGGGCAGCAGGTGCATATCACCAGCGGTTCTTTTCCACACCGCACGCTTGGGCATGAGCTCACCCATATTTTGGTTGGTCAGCAGGCCAACACCATATGGCAGATTCCGGGCAGATGGAAACTTGTTCCCAACATTGGTTTGCACGAGGGTTTGGCTGTGGCAGCAACGCCAGAGCTGATGATTCAAGAGCAGCTCACACTGTGGCAGCAGGCGGCCGCCATGGTGCAAATCGGTCGGGCCCCGCCGTTGCAGCAGCTGTTTGCTGCGGGGGCGTGGGGCTTTTTGCAGCACACATCTTCGCGCTCTTATACCATGACCGGTGCAGCGTTGTGGTTTTTGTTGCAGCAGATTGAGCAGCAGCAGGGGCTGTCTGCTGTGCACGCAACAGTGCAGCGGTTGATTCGCTTTGGCTCGCTTAAACATGCATTTGACAGCATGCAAGATTACACCGATTTTCAACAGCGCTGGCTCAACGCATTGCGTCAAACGGAGCTGCCACCGTATGCGCTGCAGTGGGCGCAGCAACGCTTTAGTGGCCATAGCATTTTGCAGGCCACCTGCGATCCCCGCCCGCAGCAGCTGCTGGATCAACTCATGCAGCATGCCTACAAGCAGCAGTGGAACAGTGTGGCCAATGCCATTGCCCAAATCGGCTCGCCGCAGCAATCGACCCACTCCCACAACGCTCTTGCTGACAGTATTGAGGCGATTGATCAGCTATGGCTACAGCTGGCCCAAATTGCCAAGCAGCAAAACAATATGCCGCAAGCGCTACACTGCTTGTACAAAACCCTCGATAGCCTGGCACCTGCCCAAACCACACAGCAAGCCAAGCTGCTGGAGCAAATTGCCGACACCCACTGGCAGCTGCACCACCAGCAAGAGGCAGTTGCCATCTACAGCGCCGTCGATGAGAAACTGCTGCTGCCCCACGAGCAACGCAGACTGCAGGTTAAACAGACACTCGCTGCCGCATGCAGCACACAACCATGCCCGCACACAGTTCGGGCGGCACTGCAGCTTCTCACCCACGCAGGCGATCTGTCGTGGGCAACACACGCTGTTGCCATCGCCTCTGCTCTTGCGCAAGATGGCTACCGCTATGATACAGCTGCAAATCAACCGGCTATTGCCCTCAGCCACTATCTGCTAGCGCGTTACCTGCTGAGCAACAACGCCGTACAGCAATCGCTGTGGCATCTGCACCAGGCTGCCTATGTGCTCGATCAACTCCCCGATATTGTGCAGTGGGAGCTGCTTGCTTTGTTAGCGCAGGCCTACACGCAGCTGTTTGCCACCCACATGGCTATGCAGCTGTATGAATATTTGCACGAGCATGCGCCACGCCGGGCACAACGACTCTTGGCAGCGCTGCAGCTACAGCGCTTGCGTGAGCGCGACGATTTAGATTGCCAATCGCCGCTGCTAGGTGGCAACAATATGCACGCAGCCTCCTGCTTTGCAACCAAAAGGGGTGGCATACCGACTGCAGCTTCAGCTAAAATGCGATCATGGCAAAAGCAGTAAACGATTGGCACCGCTGGCTACAGCTGCAGCAACAGGGTCAGCCACCTGCTGTGGTGGCATTGGGTGGCCCCGAACGCGCCTTTGTTGATGAGGCACGGCAGTGGATTCGGCAACAGACGCTACAGCGCGCCACCCAGCCATTTAACTGGGATCGGTATCGCATCGGTAGCTGCAACATGCAGCAGCTGGTAACAGCTGTGCGCACAAAACCTGTGTTGGCAAGCAGGCGCTTGGTTGAAATAGACGCCGATGCATTAACGGCAGCTACAGCAAAGCCGCTACAACAGGTTATAAAAGAGTCGATCCCCTCCACCTGCTTGGTATTCATTTTTGGCCACGCACCCACCAAACAGCCGCTATGGAGCGCAGTGCGCAAGCAGGGCAACGCCTTTGTTTTTCACAATCCCAAGCCCTATGAAATGCCACAATTGATACAGCAGCGTGCGCAATGCAAAGGCCTGAAACTCTCAGCTGCCGCCTGCGATATGCTGCTGCAGTGTGTAGGCTGCAATGTGCTGTTGGTCGATCGTGCTGTGGAGACCCTAGCGCTGTTGCATAGCGACAACACAGTAACGCCGCAAGATGTCTGCACCTACATAGCGCAAGTGCCGCTAGACGATGTATTTGCTCTCAGCCAAGCAATAGCAGCTCGTCAAACCACCCAAGCGTTTACCTGTTTGGCGCGGCTGCAGCAAAGTGCAGACCTACCATTGCGTTTGGTGGCTGTGTGGGCGTGGCAACTGCGGCAGGTGCTGCATGCCAAACTGCTGCAGCAGCAGCAAAAGTCCCCACACGAAATGAGCCAAATTTTGCATGTTGCACCACAACGCCTGCATCAACTGCTGCAGCTGGCACGCATGGGCTCCCTGCGGCTGCACTGCAAACGATTGTGCCAGCTACGCGCTTTAGACAAAGCCATTAAAACATCTGCTGCCCCTGCCTGGCTACATCTACATGCAGCGGTTTTGTCACTGTGTAATAGCCGCTAAATCCAATGCCTTCTGAATAACCATATTTAGCTCAAATCATTTGCAAAAAAATAGACAGAGAGAAAATGTTGGTGTACCATTACTTTAACACACTCAGTGCACTTTTTTTACCGTGATAACAACAATGGCCAATAAAAACAATAAGCAACAACAGCAAAAGAATCTTACAGATCAACAGCTTCGCCAACTTCTTGCCATACAGGGGGTCTCCTCGGAGTGCTTTCGCTACATGATGTGCCAGCCCAAACATGCTCGCTACTTTTGCAAACACTACCTAACCAAAAAGCTCACAAACAAGATGTACCTGCGACAAATAGAGATGCTATCAGACCGTTTTGTCGATCCCCATGTTCAAGCCTACATTGGTGATGTCGTGCTGCGTGCACCCACACGCCCTAAGCAGGGCTGGGTATACATTATTATTCTGCAATGCTGTCGCTCTCATCCCCTCATGCCCTTTTATCTAGACCATTGCCACAAGCGCGTGCTTAAAATGCACGCTGCAACAATCAAAGACGACACCCCCGTAGATGTCTACCCCGCCATCTACTACACAGGCCAAGGGCGCTACCCTGGTCCAACCACTGTAGAGGAGGCGCTAGAGGGTATTGCCAACACTCCTATTGGGGAGGCGTAAAGAGATGTGATCTAGATCACCACCTACAAGACAGCTGCCCATTGCCAAGAAGCATTTTTTGTGTCATTTTGTGAAACATATTTTGCTGCAAGACTTGGTGTAAACGAGGTGTTTTGTTTTGCAAGTGCATGTCAATTTTTATGGTTAAAATAGAGCGAGCTCATACCCCCGCTCGTGCGCAGGGGATTCTTCTTGTTGACAAACCCGCTGGGCCGTCGTCGTTTGCTGTGGTGGCGCAGGTGCGGCGAGCCTTGGGTGTGCGGCGTGTGGGGCATGCGGGCACGCTCGATCCGTTGGCCAGTGGCTTGTTGGTGGTGCTGGTGGGCAACTATACCCGTTTGAGTGATCTGCTGCTGGGGGGTGACAAAACTTATGAGGCGCGTATTGCTTTTGGTGTGAGCACGCAAACAGACGACGCTGAGGGGCAGGTGCTGCGGCGCGCAGATGCAAGCCACCTCAACGAGCAGATGGTTGAGCAGGTTTGCCAAAGTTTTGTGGGAGATATTCAGCAGCAGCCACCTATATACAGTGCGATTCACGTTAACGGCAAGCGGGCCTACCAGTATGCTCGTAAGGGTCAAAATGTGCAGCTTCCTTTGCGCAAGGTTTCCATTCATTCACTGCAGCTGCTTGCATGGCAGGCTCCTTATGCAACTGTACGTGTGCACTGCAGCAAGGGAACCTACATGCGTGCATTGGCGCGCGATGTGGGCAAGGCCTTGCAACTGCCGGCACATCTGGCGCAGTTGCGGCGAACACATAGTGGTTGCTATGCTGTGGCAGATGCTGTGTGCGGTAGCAATCTGTCGGACAGCTGCGCGCTGTTGGCAGCGATGCGCACCGGTGTTGCTGCTGTACCCAACTTGCCGCACTGTGCTATCGGTGAGCGTGAGGCTATCGATCTGCGTTGTGGCCGTACCATTGCATATAGGCAAGGTGATGTTCAAGCAGCTGCTGTCAAGCAGCATGCCCTTGGTGCAGGCAGCACAAGGGCTCGTGCAGTTCATGTGGAGTCGACACAATCGCAGCAGCTAGCTAGCACGGATCTCCTTGTTGCACGTTCCAATAACACCCTTGTGGCCCTGGTGCGCCCACAGCTAGATCGTCTGTTGCCGGTACGGGTTTTTGCAGACCCTAGCCTTACCCCCGCCCCAACAGAAGCAAAACAGCGTTCACGCTCACCCAAAGGCCTTCAACTCCTTGAGGGTTAAGCCGGTCATTTGTATGATGACGCTGTCTTGCATACCCGCGGCACGCATGGTGCGAGCGATTTGAAGGGCTTTGCGCTTCTCTATAGTTTTTGGGAAGCTTCTCGTTTTGTCGGATAGGCGGAGTCCCCATCAAGATAAATAGGGACTCAACCTTCCTAAGAACTGCCCGTACGAGTTTCCCCGTAAGCAGCTCAAGCATGCATATCTCATCCAGCGGGAATTCCCAGAACTCAAGGAATGCTATTGGGGCTGCTACATATGGTCTCGTGGATATCTCTGTACCACGGTAGGAGCAGTGAAAGAAACTTTCATCTGATGAAAACGGCAAAGATTGGAGAACATCTGCTCTTGCTTAGCTATGCAAGCTATGGCAAACTTACAAAAAAGGAGTTTGAATGAGCGATCAATCGACAAACAATGTGACCATGCGCCAGTATGAAACACTGTATATATTGCGCCCAGAGTTAGACGAAGACACCTCATGTGGCTTCATGCGTAAAATGAAAGAGTGGGTTGAGGAGCAAGGCGGTAAAAGTGTGCAGGTGCTGTGCTGGGGGCGCAAAAAACTGGTTTGGCCCCGCAAAGACATGCGCAAAGGGTTTTATGTGCAGCACACCTACGTAGGCAAACCCAATACCGTAGCAGCCTACGAGCGCCAGCTCGATGTCGACGAACGGGTGCTATTGCGCCAAACAATCACTCTCAAGCACGAGGTTGATCCTGAAAAGGTGCAGCCTTTGCCCGATCAGTTTGCACCCATGAAAGATCCTGCCGACACAGCGGCAAAGTCGACCGAAAAGGCTGAAAACAAGGCTTTTAAACGCAATGATCAAGAGATCAACAACGAGGAATAGAAACTATGGCAACTGCAGTTCACATTTTGTTATCGAGAGATGTTGTAGGGTTGGGTCACATCGGTGATATGGTTAAGGTGCGCGGTGGTTACGCCCGCAACTTTCTGTTTCCCAGAAAACTAGCTGTCCCTGTATCCAATCAGGGTGTGCGGCAATTTGAGCACCACAAACGGCTCCTGCAATACCGCAAACAGCAGCTTACTGCACAATCGCAACAGCAAAAACAAAAGCTAGAGCAGCTCACACTCAACATCGAAACCAAAGCCAGTGACAAAGGCAAACTATTTGGTTCAGTCACCGATCGCGACATTCAAGCCTGCCTCAAACAGCAGGGCGTCAACGCAGACCACCGCAACATTGTGCTACCACACCACATCAAAACCGTTGGTCTGCACACAGTAACACTCAAACTCGAAGCCGGCGTGCAAGCCAACCTACAAGTTATGGTGGTAGCCAACCAAACCCAGCCAGCCGCTGAAGAAGAGGCTGCAGAAGCTGCTGACCAAGAGAAGCAGCAAGCAAACGACGTGGCTGCACAACAAGAGGATGTCGACCTCGATGACCTCAAGCAGCTAGAGCAAGAGAAGTTAGAAGCAGCTGCGGCCAAGCAAGAGCCAGTGTCTGAAGGCAAAGAGAAGGCTTAATTTGCCTTGGATAAACAGGTATAACAATGGTTTTTTTGTGCTCATAATAAAAACATATTAATTCGCAAGCAATTTAAGAAGCGCAAACCTTAGCTAGCCCTCAGAGGCTACGCAGCAATCACAGCAGCATGCGGGAAATAGGGGGCGCTAAAAGAGGAGTGATTGAGCTAGCGGCCGCTTATGTTCAAGCTTGGCTAACAGTTGTGTAATGCGTTGTTTGGATAGGTGCGTAATCTTGCGGATCGAGCGTGTCAGATAAACTGTGTAAATAGAAGAATCATTGCATCATCCAGTTATCCCCCAACGCCTTCTTAATTCTATCCTCAAAAAAGGTGTAAAAGCAAGCCCTTGCCTGATACCATTCTGCGGGCGGTAACCCCCACTTTTTCGCATGCTTGTAGATGGCTAGATAGAACAACTTCAGGGCGGCTTCATCCTTCTTCTATTTACACAGTTTATCTGACACGCTCTGCGGGTTTTGCGGCGAGTTTTTGCTCATATGCAGCCTACGAACGAAACACCTCTCGCAACGAAGAGGCAACTGCTGCTTTGCGTAACCACTGTTCTAACACAGACAGATCGCTGCACATCCGGATTTTTTGCTGCTGTGTTCTGGTCAGATGCCAGCCACGAGCATCAAACAGTGTTAACAGCGCCCGTATTTCTCCTTCTAATTTTCCCATTGCTTTTCCTTCAGCCTTTCCTTCAGCCTTTCCCTCAGCCTTTCCCTCAGCTTTTCCTTCAGCCTTTCCCTCAGCTTTTCCTTTGGCCCAG
>JBCCEX010000056.1:0-8566 GCA_039030035.1 Myxococcota bacterium | reverse complement strand
GTCCGAGTCAGAAATCAAAGAAGACGAAATGGCGTCTAGGCTTGGTTTGCTTTTGAGGATCGCCATGAAATCGAGCCTAGCAACAGTTGCCTCGGCATAGGCAAACAGCAGCTTGGCTCCATGGCGAATAATACCACCATGCTCTTGGGCAACGCCAGGCAAAAACCCAGGCACATCAACCAACGTCACAATGGGAATATTAAAACAGTCGCAAAAGCGCACAAAACGCGCCGCTTTGTCGGCAGCATTCATATCGATGGCACCTGCCAATACCTGCGGCTGATTGGCAACAATGCCCACACAGCGGCCTGCCAATCGAGCAAACCCCACCAACATGTTGCGGGCAAAATGGGGCTGCACCTGCATAAATAGTCCTTCATCAACAATGCAGGCGATAACTTCGTTGACATCGTACGAAGTGCTGGATTTGGTAGGAATCAGATCGCGCAACCGCTCCTCACGCCGATTGGGGTCGTCGTGACAGGTCACCACCGGCGGTGTTTGCCCGTTGTTCGACGGCAAAAAGCTGAGCAGATTGCGTACGGCATCGAGCGTTACTGCATCTTCTGGGTAAACAAAATGGGCCACACCGCTTTTGCCAGCATGCACCTCGCTGCCACCCAGCTGCTGCATGGTTACCTCCTCTTGCGTCACTGTTTTGATAACATCGGGCCCGGTCAAAAACATGCAGCTGGTCTCTTTGACCATAAAAATAAAATCGGTCAGCGCCGGCGAATAAACCGCCCCACCCGCTGCCGGCCCCATCATAACAGAGATCTGCGGCACCACCCCCGAAGCCATGCTGTTGCGATAAAAAATCTCCGCATAGCCAGCCAAAGAGGCCACCCCCTCTTGAATGCGTGCCCCACCCGAATCGATGAGCCCCACCACCGGCGCCCCAACCTTGAGTGCAAAATCGTACAGCTTGCAGATCTTTTGCGCTGCCACCTCCGACAGCGATCCGCCAAATACCGTAAAATCCTGCGCATACACACACACCTGCCGGTTATCAACTGTGCCAAAACCGGTGACAACACCATCACCAGCAATGTGCTGCCGATTCATGCCAAAATGGCTACAGCGATGCAGCCGAAACCGATCCATCTCCACAAAGCTGCCCGAATCCAACAACAGTTCAATACGCTCACGCGCTGTTAGCTTGCCGCCAGCATGCTGCTTATCGATGCGTGCCTGACCACCCGCCAGCAACGCCGTTGCATTGCGCTTAGCCAATTCATCACGCAACTTTTGGTTGGGATCTGCGCTAGACGATTCATGTGCCATCAATCGGTTTCCTCAAAATCTAATTTGCCATCACTCCTGTATGCATCATGGCACCGCTGCAGCCAAAATCAAGTAGCATGTGTTGTTGTTGCAGCATCGTCGTGATGCACGAAAGTATCTTTCCAGTAAGCTGATCAGTAAACCAGATTGCGCAAAGGCCTATCTTGTGAATACCAGCACAACAGTTAAACCACTTATTGTCCTTTAGGTGCGGCAGATCAAAAACAAAACAGCAGCGGCTCCTAAACCATTGGTTAGAGGCCGCTGCTGTTTGCGTTTAACTATTACATGCAGCAAATAGGCGTTGAACTATCTGCTTAGGCAAAAGAGAGCTAATTGCCGGTTTTTTCATCATCATTGTCGTTGTCATCCTTTCCAAAACTGCTTTGCAGCTCAATACCTTGAGCACCCAAAGTTTTGAACTGCCGTTGCAAATCCGATGACAGCCCTTGCGCTTTGGTAAAGTCCACGTTGTGATAAGGCGTCAACCATTTGCGTAGGTCCCACAAACGAAATTGGTTATGATTGGCAGCCGATACAATAAATGTACCGTCAGGCGAAACATTAACCGTGTGAACGTTTGCCCCATGGCCGGTAAAAGTTCTCAGCAAGCTGCCGCTAGCTACATCCCACACGCGCACCGTGTTGTCTTGACCACCCGAAATAACTTGCTTGCCGTCAGGAGAAAAGCGAACGGTGTAGACATTGTCGGTATGCCCCACAAAACCTTTGAGCTGGTTGCCGCTGGCCACCTCCCACAGCCGCAGTGTGTTATCGTGGCTACCCGAAATGATATATTTGCCATCGGGCGAAAAGCGCACGCTGTTTACATACCCTGTATGCCCTGTAAAGTTTTTGAGCTGTGTGCCCTTTTTGATATCCCACAAGCGGATCGAATTATCGTGGCTGCCTGAAGCAACCTGCTGCCCATCAGGCGAAAAGCACACGCTATTGATCTGCCCCGAATGGCCACTAAAATTCCTGACTTGGCTGCCATTGCCAATATCCCAAACACGCACTGTATTGTCGTTGCTGCCCGACACAACCTGTTTGCCATCGGGCGAAAAACGAACCTGGTTGACGTAGTTTGAATGGCTAAACGTTCTAAGTCGATTACCGCTGGTGATATCCCATACACCTACCGTATTGTCTCGGCTACCTGAGGCAATCTGCTTGCCGTTAGGCGACAAGCGCACACTATTTACATACCCCGAATGGCTAAAACTTTTGAGTTGAGTGCTGTTGGTTGTATTCCATAAACGAACGGTGTTATCGTTGCTCCCTGAAACAACCTGCTTGCCATCGGGCGAAAAATGAACGCTGTTGACCTGACCAGAATGGCCCGTCAAGTTCCTAACCAGTTGGTGGTTGGCAACATTCCACAAGCTTACTTTGTTGTCGCGACCAACCGAAGCAATCATATTACCGCTAGGCGAAAAAACAGCATCTTCTACATAGCCCGTATGGCCACTCAAAGCAAAAGCGGAGGCTGAGCTAGAACTTCCAGCAACGGGGGTAAAACGGGCACTGTGCAAGCGAGCGTTGTTAAACTTGCAGCCGACAATGTTGGCATTGTCAAACCGTGCACCACGTAGGTCGGCATCGGTAAAATCTGTTTGTTGCAGTTTAGCTCCTCGCAGGTCGGGTCCTTGCCATTGCTCTTGTATGTGAACCGCCACATGAATACCTTGCAAGTCATAGCTGGCAAACGATTCACCAGCCATACACAGCAGAGTCATGGCATTGGCTGCCACCTGCGCCATTTGTGGTTCAACTTTGGAACGGGCAACAAAATAGATCAACTTTTGTTTCCAATCTCTGTCCTTAGCAATACGTTTAGCCAACCCGATGGCTTCTTGTGTTTGTTGCGTAAAGTGCTGCTTATTTAAGCCCTCATACTCCTGCTCTCGCTTTTGTTGCAACTGCTCAAACTCTTGTCGTGCTTGCTGCAACTGCTGTGTCTGTTGCTGCTTGGCCTGCTGCAGCTGTTGGTTTTGCTGTTGCAGTTTATCAAGCTGCTGCTGTTGTTGTTTGTATTGCTGCTGCAGCTGCTCGTTCTCTTTGCGTTGTGCTTGCTGCTGCTGCTCATATTGCAGCTGCAATTTCTCAAGCTCCTGCTGTTTGGTCTGCTGCAGCTGTTCTTTCTCTTTGCATTGTGCTTGCTGCTGCTGCTGATGTTGCTGTTGCGATTCTTCAAGCTCCTGCTGTTTAGCCCGCTGCAACTGTTGGTATTGCTGCTGCAGCTGCTTTTTCTCCTCTCGCAGCTGCTCAATCTGCATGCCTTGAGCCAACTCTTTTTTGATATTGAGACGCAGATGTTGCCCCTTATAGGTAAGCCTCCAACCGTTTTGCTGCTGTTGTACATGTTGCTGTTTGCCCGTGCTTATATTCCACACACGTACAGCGTTGTCGTGTCCAACAGAAACCAGCAATTCACCGCCTGCAATAAACTGCAACGCAGTGGTACCGCCCATATGGCCATCAAACTGCTTGATCTGCTTGCCGGTTTTGATATCCCACACACGCACCAGCTCGTCATCGCCTGCCGAAGCAACCAGGGTACTGTCGGGATGAAAAGCGATGGTTTGTACAGGCTGCACATGTGCCTTTAGTGTCGCCACAACTTGACTGGTACTTTGCTGCTGGTCCCATAGTTTAACAACCCCATCATCGCCCGCACTGCCCAAGTAGGTGCCATTGGGTGAAAACAGTGCTGTGTTGATGGCGCCATCGTGCGCCGCTACTACTTGGGGTTTGCCATCGAGGTTCATAGTTTTCAAATAACGCAGCTGGCCATCAAGGCTTGCAACAGCAAGCACCTGCTTGTTGGGATGAAAGTCAATGCTGTTGGCATACTCTTGTGCATTGCCTTTTGAGCTGTAGGTTAGCTCGGGAGAGTGCAGGTTTTGCAGGTTCCAAACACGAATCACCCCGTTATCTGCAATGCTGGTTAAAAAGTCTGTATCTTGTGGGTTAAATGCAATCGACTGCACAGCTGCATCATGCTGCATTACCGCAAACACCTTACCTGTTTTGACATTCCAAACCTTAACCGTTTTATCACCACTGGCCGATGCCCCCAACTGGCCTCCCTGAGGTTGAAACGCCACCCGAGCAATAGACTTGTCGTGCAGTTTTACCTCATATAACTGTTTCCAGGTATCGACCGAATAAACCTGCGTTGCGCCACTGCTATTACCGACAGCAACCATATTGCCAAAGGGATCAAAATCAACACTGTTGATGCTGTTGCCAACAACAGGCATAGCATGCGGGGTATAGTTGCTGCCACTAGCGTTCCAGTGCCACATCGATACGGCGTCGCCATCCCCTGTAAAAACAACTGTGTACCCCTTGTGAAAGCTGTTCGTATCGACAGATTGCATAGCCTCTTGCGAGACAGGGTCTGCCGAACGTAAATTGTCGTCACAATCGCTAAGAGAGATCATAGATCTAGAATTTCTTCTTATCTCTACAAATTCATCCTCCTGCTCCTTGAAATCGCCATCCATGGCAGCATAAGCCGACGGTATGCTTAGTGGCAACATCAACAAGGCTACCTTTAGTATCTGCAACAAACGTTTTGCTCTTTCCATGTTTTTACCCTCTTTTCCGGCTAGGATCCTTTTAACAAGCACCGGATTCTTGTTACAAGACATATAGTATGTTTCCAAATAGTATGTCAATAAAATCCTCTCTAAAAAATTAGATCTCTGTTCTACATATCACTTTAGTACTACCCTGCACCTAGCTGACAAAATTTTTAAATACTGCGCAAATTCAAGTAGCATGTTGAAAAAAATATTTTTGAGCACCTCTTCGTCAAATGGTGTCACCCCAAAAACAGATCAATCAAACGCAGTGCTAACATCATGCGACAAAAAGTGTTAGGCTATAACTAGTAGCGAGTTGCCAAGCTTGGAACAACGGCAAAAAGGAGGAGCTATCACATGGCATTGCTCAATCGGTTTTGGAGAGTAGTAAAGGCCAATCTTAACCATCTTATTGGCAAGGCAGAGGATCCTGAAAAGATGCTGACGCAGATGCTGCTTGATATGCAGGAGCAGCTGATATCGGCCAAAAAGCAGGTTGCTTTGGCTATTGCCGACGAAAAGCGTCTGGCGCGAGAGTATGAGCAGGAGCTTGAGGCAACGCAGCAGTGGGAAAATAAGGCGATGATGGCGGTGAAGGCAGGGCGAGACGATCTGGCCAAACAGGCGCTGCAGCGCAAAACCAATCACCATCAAACGGCACAAAATTTTCAGAAGCAGTGGCAGGCGCAAAAGCAGTCTGTGGTAAAGCTCAAAGAGGCGCTGCATCGGCTATCGGCCAAAATTGAAGAGGCAAAGCGTAAGAAAAATCTACTGGTGGCGCGTGCCAAGCGAGCCCAGGCACAACAAACCATTACAGAGACAATGAGTGGTATGTCGCAGGTGAGCGCCTCTGAAACGCTCGAACGGATGCACCAAAAGATCAACGAGATGGAGGCAGAGGCTGCAGCAACCACCGAAATGGCCGAAGAGGCGAGCTCTGATGAACTCTCAAGCGAACTGGAGCAGCTGCAGGTGTCGGATCCGGCGCACGATGAAGCTTTGGCAGCTCTTAAATCAAAAATGGGTATCTCCTCACCCAAGCAAGAACCGCTGTCGCAAGCAAAAACCAAAGAGCAGAAAGACAAACTGCGCCAAATTGAAGAGGAGATTCAAGCCGAAATCTCTGTGAGTGAAACCCGTTCACAAAAACGCTAATTTGTAGCGCCGCTGCCACGCTATGACATCATATGAAACCGGCTGGCAAAACAGTAATCGCTTCGGCGCCAGGCAGCACAATGCTGCTGGGCGAACATGCGGTGCTTGCCGGCAAACAGGCTCTGGTCGCAGCACTGCTGCCGCGTATTGAGGTGCGGCTGTTGCCCCGAACCGACACCGCTGTGACTGTAACATCGCAGCTGGGTAGCGCGCACACCTGCATCAAGCAGTTTTGTTTGCCTAACAGTTTGCGTTTTGTCTGTGCTGCTATCAAGCCGCACCTACACTGTTTGAGCACAGGTTTTGATCTGCAGATTCACTCCCCTCTATCGCACAAGCAGGGGCTAGGGTCCTCTGCTGCCGTAACAGTAGCCACACTGGCAGCTATTCGCCATTGGCTGCGCCTGCCCACCCACACAACCTGCATGCTGCAAGAGGCCGTTGCTGCTGTCAGACAGGCGCAAAACGGTTTAGGCTCTGGCGCCGATGTGGCTGCCAGCATTGTAGGCGGCCTGCTTGCCTTTCGCTGCCTGCCCTGCCCCAACATTGTGCAGCAGTTTGCACAGACTCCCCCTATTTTGCTGTTTTACTGTGGCTACAAAACCCCCACGCCACAGGTGATCGATCATGTGCAGCAGCAGCACCGGCACAACATGGCAGCATATGCGAAAATCTGCAACGCAATGGATAGGTTGGTTACACAAGCCCTGCCCATTTGTGCACAACAAAAGTGGCGGCAGCTTGGCCCACTGCTCAATCAGGGCCACACTTTGCTTGCGCAATTGGGTGTCAGCACACCGCTGCTAAACAGCATGGCCAATACCCTGCACACCACACCCAATATCTGGGGCGCAAAAATTTCAGGCGCTGGCCTAGGCGACTGTGTTGTAGCCGTAGGCAGCAGCCAAAAAAGAGATTGGCCTTGGCAGCAGCTTGACACACACATCACTGCGCAAGGATTTCATGTACAATACAATACCGAACCATCTGCACCACCATGCGCATGACCAAACAGCAAATTGTGCAAGAGTTGCTGGGCCAAGCCGTGCAGCATGCATCCACACAGCAAACAGTGCGCTGCTTTGCCCACGCCAACATCGCTTTGTGCAAATACTGGGGCAAACGCGATACACAGCTCAATTTACCTATTACCAGCAGCCTATCGATCTCGTTGGGCACACTAGGCAGCCATGTGCAGCTACAAACGCGACCTCACACCGATCGCATACAGCTCAACGATCAGACACTGCCCACGCAACATGCAGCATACAGACGCATCACAACATTTTTGGATCTATTTCGCCACAGCAACAGATATTTTTTTGACCTGCAGCTCACCAACACCATTCCCACAGCAGCCGGATTTGCCTCATCGGCCAGCATATTTGCTGCCCTTGTCAAAGCGCTCAACACCCTCTTTGCCTGGCAGCTGCCCACAAGCAAACTGTGCATACTAGCACGCCTAGGCAGCGGCAGCGCCTGCCGATCGCTGCACAGCGGCTTTGTGCTATGGCACGCCGGCAACCAACCCAACGGCATGGATAGCACCGCCGAACCGCTCAACACTGCCTGGCCCCAACTGCGCCTAGGCCTGCTAATTACCAGCAGCCAACCCAAAGCGATCTCATCACGCCAAGCCATGCAGCATACCGTAACAACCTCCCCCCTTTACAACAGCTGGCCGCAGCTGGTGCAGCACGACCTAGTCTGCCTGCAGCAAGCCATCAGCCAACGCGACTTTCACACCCTCGGCCAAATCAGCCAGGCCAACGCCCTAGCCATGCACGCCACCATGCTAGCAGCCCGCCCCAGCGTCTTATATTGGCTACCCGATTCTGTCAAACAGATACAAACGGTACAACAGGCCCAACAGCAGGGCCTGCCCCTATACTTTACCATGGATGCCGGCGCCAACCTCAAGCTGCTGTTTTTGCAACAAGATGAGCAGATCGTGCGTCAACTATTTGCACAGCTGCAGGTAGTTGATCCATTTGTCACCGATCTGCAGCAGGCAGCAACTTAATTATCCCTTTATATCTCTTCCGGTGCCAAACCAACCCTTTTCACGAATCACAAGTTTGGCGCCCACTCCCAGGGAGTCATCTGACGCCGCCACAGCAAGAGGCTACACAGCAGCGTGCGGGTAAACAAGGGACGTTAAAAGAGGAGTGATTGAGCTAGCGGCCGCCGATAATCTTATGTTCAAGCTTGGCTAACAGCTGTGTGATGCGTTGTTTGGATAGGTGCGTAATCTTGCGGATCTGCTCCAAGGCTAAGCCCTCTTTGAGCATACCTACGGCGGCTGTTTCTAGCCCCTCTTGTAGCCCTTCTTCTAGCCCCTCTTTTTTGCCTTTCTGCATCCCAATTTTTTCGCCTTCCTGCCACCCTTCTAGCCGCCCTTCTAGCCGCCCTTCTAGCTGCCCTTCTAGCCGCCCTTCTTGCTTTAATGCACTCGCCACAGTCATAACGCTACCCTCCTCTTGCTCACCAAGATGCCTCCCTATCTCTTTCATTATACCATGTTTCTCATCTTT
>JBCCEX010000055.1:0-8600 GCA_039030035.1 Myxococcota bacterium | reverse complement strand
GATCTAGCCACTATTGCAGCAGCATCCGGCCTGTCGCAACAAGAGATTAAGGCTCTTTGAACTCAAGTTGACGTAAGCCAGTCTTCAATGAAGGATCATCTCTCCTGACTTCGACGACCAACGCGCTTTTTGTATAGGGCTTGTTCTCTTTTCTCCTTGCATGGGAGATGCTTTCTAGTTGATCAAACATATTGTTTTGCCTCAGAGGTTTTCCGAGGCTTGTCAACTTGTACTTTTGTTGGTGCTTGTGCAGAGGTAGCAGCCTCAGATGCCTGCAAATCCTCTTGTTCAAGCTCGGCGAGTGATATTCTTTTTTTCATGGCGTTTTTTTGTTTTCGGTGTCTTTATCTCTAAAAGATCAGCTACCTGTTTGGCTAGAGAGCTCATCTCTTGATGTGCCACTGAGTTGGGAGAAAATGAGTCAATGCCAATGCCTGCAGTAGCTGAATCTGCCAGGGCCACACGTAAGCCGACCACTTGAAGGCACTTTGTTGTGGATCAGCATCTACTAGGGCAATGCGCAGGTAACGTATCTTCTCACGGGGATTCTTTGCAGCATGATACATCTTTTGAAAGGGTTCCTGAAAACATGAAGATGGTAAATTCAACGGACGACCAAGCATAAAAAACCTCCTAGAGTTTGTGTGTAGAAACAACGATCAAAAAATCAAGAAAACAGTGTAGTGAGAAAATTTTTCATCCAATTTTTATGAGGACTTTCTTTGTGATAAGGCTAAAGAGTGTCAGGGCTCTGACTAACGCGAAAGGCAGGAGGTAATTTCGTGTATTTTTAACTTGACGCAGCAGGTGAAAAGGTGGAAACTTTTTATAAAGCCGGAGGGGTTTATTATGATCAGTCGACAAAAAAAAGTAGGTAGTAATGATCCATGTTTGTGTGGTAGTGGCAAGAAGTACAAAAAATGTTGTTTTGCTAGTGATATGCATGCTGAGCAAAAATATGCTGATTTGCACCGTATGATAGATGTAAGACAGCGGTTGATGGATCGGCATCTAGTACCTTATCTGTCTGGCCTTGTTCCTGAAGATAAACTAAAAGTTGCGATGGTTGAATTTTTGCCTAACGGTTTTCCAGTTTCTCAGTGGAGACCCAATCGTGAGCTTGAGGAGGAGATGTTTGAGCAACTTTTTCTTTGGCTCATCTTTAGCTGGAGATCGGATAATTGTCCTACAGAGCGTGTAATTGCTATGCAGTATCTGCACGATTTTGGCAAAAAATTAACTCAGGAAGAGCGGCAATTTATCAAAATGGCCTGCCAAGCACACTATGGATTTTACATGGTAGAAAAAGTGACTATGGATGGCCAGATCCATGTGCAGGATATTCTTTTAGATGAGGATCATATTGTTCAGGAACACATTATAAGTTGCCATCTACAGTGTGGTGATATTCTATTTTGTCAATTATTGACACTGCACGGTAATGCGATCTTTCATAGTTGGTTTCCTAGTATTCTTCCTCCAAGGAGTTATGCTGATCTTTTCGATCTGCGAAATAGTTTACAAAAGGATTTTGGCCAGCCTCTCACAGCGTCGGCGCTGCGTGATCAGCACTATCAAGTTTTGCATGATGCGTTTATCAGGATAGCTTTCGCTTCAGCCGTGCTGTCGGAATTGCAAGATATCTGTGACGAAGAGTTGTACGTATATAAGCTGTATTTTATGCTGTCGGTTGATCTGAAAACAGCTGTGCAAAAGCTACTGCCGTTGACCCAGCAGAAGTCTGCCGATGCGATTTTATCGCAAGCGCAACGCGACTCAGAGGGCAATCTGGTACAGGTCTACATGCATTGGCAGCAAAGGAGCAACCAAGGCCAGGACAAATGGAGCGATATGGGGGACATTTTTCTAAAAAATTCAAGCTTAGTTGCACAGGTTGAAACACAGGAGCTGGCCGATAGGTTCAGGTTCTTGGTGGAGAACTATCTGGATGGGCAGGTAGTTTATGATGGCATGAAAAAAACCAGCTGCGACCAAAGCGAAAGCGAATATGAGTAATATGTTGGCTTCGGTATGCTGCTTACTCCTGCTCAGGGTCCTCCTCTTCTGACGAACTTTGCGACATCGGGCGCAGTGCAAAATAGGTAAATGTTCCAATTGCAGTAATGATCAAAACAAGACCAACCGCCCCCATGGGTGTGAGAGGCTCCGGTTCACGACGAGCAGGCCTCTCAAACTGTTTGGTTTTGGTTGCGGCAGCTCCCTTTGTGTCGCTGTTTTGTGCTGCTTTTGTATCATCTGCACCATTGTTTGGTGCAGAAGGGGAGTCGGCAGCAGCGACTAAAATAGAATTTACCGTAGCAAGCGTGGCTTGTGCTGGCACAACCGACAACAGCAATAAACAACAAAAACGTACCGAATTGCGATACAACATCATTTCAACCTCCTTTGTAGACCGACATGGCCTAACTCATATCACTGCATCATAAGTATGTTTATATACTATGTCAAGTGCCTACGTAAAAAAATTACTCGTAGATGACGGCTGTTCATTTAGCTCTTGCGTTAACATGCAATGATCGGCTTAAATAAGAAAATGAGCATATGATTATCTTCGTTTGTAATGGTCATTTTTGTTGTGCTTTACGGAGTTATTGACCCGAAGATGTCGCGAGTGACAGGGGCTACATAGCCAACAGCAGAGAGTGGCAACTGCCGCATCCGAAGGAATATATAGAGAAAACTGTGGCATGTTACCTGCCGGCTTGACCAACGATAAAAATAAACATATGATTATCATGGTTGGAAACAGTGGCTTCTGGAGATAAGCGATCAGCATGAAGTCACCATGGAGGAGGTAAAAGATGGATCGAAGAGGTATAGAGAGTGTTCCTAGGCTAAACCGTACAACAGTGCAGTATCTGCAAAAAAATGTCGAAAGATATATGCAAGAGGCGCGAAAGCTAGAGCGGAAGCGGTGGCAGCTACTTTGTCAGGCCGCTTTTTTGCGCGAGCGGTTGCGTTTACAAGAAGAACTGAGTTAAGTATGTATTGTTTGCAGAGGTAAGCGATGGTTTCCTCTCGTGTGGACCCCTGCACTACGGTCACGCAGAAGCCTGCAAACATGGAGTGGCCTACATGCTTAGCTCGTTTCAGATCAATACGGTTGCCATTGGCTTATATCTTTTACTGACCTTTTTTGTAGGCGTGCTTGCTAGCCGCAGCATGACAACTGTGCGGCAGTATGCGGTTGGCAGTGGTGCCTATGGTACCTCCGCTTTGGTCTGTACGATTTTTGCCACTGAGATCGGTGGTATTTCAACAATTGGTCTGGTGGGTGGGATATTTGGCTTTGCAGCTGTACCAGCTGTTTTGGGCAGAGTCTGCAGCCAACTTCTCATTGCCTGGTTGTTTGCCCCTCACGTGGCCCGTTTTCGTGATGCGGTTTCTGTTGGTGAAATAGCTGGAAAATTGTACGGCATACTTGGGCGTATCACCATGGGTTGTGCCTGCATGGTTTTGTGCGTATGCATTGTTGGGGTGCAGGTTGCTGCAATGGTCACTGTATTTCAACAATTTTTTGAGCTGTACCAGCCGTGGACAGCTTTGCTGGGTTTTGCTATTTTGGTTGTCTACTCCTGCCTGGGTGGAGCTGTAGCCGTTACTTTGACAGATGTGGTGCAGTTTGTGATTACCGTTATTGCTGTTCCTATGATATGCCTATTTTGGCTGTGGTATATTGGTGGCTATGGCAGCCTGAGCAGCTTGGTTTTGTCACAGTACCCACAACTCTTTGCCACCCATGCATCATGGTTTTGGTATGCCACTCTTTTTTTGATTTTTTGTACCCCCTCGCCCCCCCTGATGCAGCGTTTGCTTATGGCGCAAGATGCGGCACAGATGATGCGGGCTTTTCGCATTGCTGCTTTGTTACAGCTGATTTTTTATCTGCTCATGGGTTTGATAGGCCTCGTTATTCTAACAATCTCTAACAGTTGGCAGCCTAGTATTGTGCTCTCTTATGCCATGAATCAGGCGTTGCCCGCCAGCACAAAGGGGCTGGTCGTTGTGAGTTTTTTGGCCATTATCATGTCTACTGCCGACTCCCACTTGCATGTAGCCGCCGTCTCTTTTGTTCACGATGTTGTACGACCTGTGTATGAGCGGTGTTGCTCCCATACATGGCTCAATCGCAATCAGTTGGGGCTCATGCAATTCACCACACTACTGCTGGCATTGCTGATTTTGACGTTGAAGCTGTATGGTCAAGGTGTTGTCGGCGTCGCGTTTGGGCTGAAAGATACTTCCTATTTTGTCTGTATCATCCCTGTGTGTGTTGGCATGTTGGGGTATCGTGGTAGCCCGCGTACGTTTGTTATGGCAGTGACGTTTGCATCCATGCTTACCGTTGCAGTTGTGGGCCTTGTCGGTTTGCATATGGCTTATGGCATCCTGGCCGCTCTTGTGGTAAGCTGCGTCGTATTCTTTTTTGCGCGTCAGTATGACAAGCCTGTTGACATGCATCGTTGCCCCGATTTTGATCCAACAGCGGCACAGCTGCACATCACCCCCATTTGGCGTTTGCCTGTCTGGAGCAAAACAAGGCAGCTTTGTTATGATTATCTGCCTACACCTCGCAATATTGTGCAGTTTTGCACCAAGCATGTAGATGTGCACGGCGCCATGTATGAGCTTTTTGCAGCCTATACATTAATTGGATGTCTGCTGCCCCTGTTTATGCGATTTTCTGAAACAGTTCGTGGTATGACAGTCGTGCTCGGTGTTGTGCCTGCCGTGCTGTGCGCTTTTATGTTGGTGCGCCATCAGGTACCGGGTACATTGTTTGGCAAGTATCTACCGGTCACCTGGTTTGTAACGCTGCTATTGGCTTGGCCGCTGCGTGGTACCTATGAGCTGCTTTGTTATACCAAAAACAATATACAGCTAGGGTTTTGGCTATGGGTTGTCGGTTTTTTGGTGTGCAGCCTCGTAGTGAGTCTGCGGGCGTTTGTTTGGGTGTCGCTGCTGGGCACCTTGCTGGGCAGTTTTTTGTACAGGTTTAGTGAGGGAGAGAACAGCATTGTATGGATTTTGATGCAAATCACTCCACAAAGCATTTTGTTTGGTGTTGCTGTGATTATCACCGGATTGCTGCTGACGCACAGTCGCGAGCGAATTCGCCGCCATCGTGAAAATGTGCTCAAACAATTTGATGCAGCAGTAGGGCATGAGCTAGAAAAGCCACTACAAAATGTGCAGTTGGCCACGGTAACTCTACAAAACGCTATGGCCCACTTGCGGCAGAGCCACCACGAGCCCAATCAAAACAGTAGGCTGCACCAAGAGGATGAAGCAATCATACAAGAGCAGCTGGATGTGATAGCGCGTGTGAGCCGTGAAGGGCAAGTTGTGGTGCAGATGCTGCTCATGAAGCTCAAGGAGAATCCAGCGTTTGGCAAGCGGTTTGATTGGATATCGATGCAGCAGTGCCTGCAGGCGGCTTTAAGAGATTACCCCTTTAAATTTGGCGAGCGTGATCGCCTAAAGGTGTACTGGGGTAAAAGTATAGATTTTCTGTTTTTGGGCAACAGGGAGCTCATCAAGCATGTTATCTACAACCTCATCAAAAATGCGCTGTACTACACCCGCTCTCGGAGAGGCGACAGCAAATCACGCGTCAAGCAGGTGCATATTTGGTTCAAAAAAAGCGGGAAAGAGGGCGTTTTGTACATGCGTGACACCGGCGACGGCATTGCATCGTGGGCGCTGCCCTATGTGTTTGATCGATTCTTCACACTCACAGAGGGTGGCTGTGGCCTGGGCCTCTTCTTTAGCAAGGAGGTGATGCGTCTACACAAGGGCGATATTTTAGCCGACTCCATACAGGGAGAGTTTACCCAATTTGAATTGATTTTGCCGCTTGAAAGGTCTTTGGAGAAAGATCGCTAGATGATCATGCAGCGCCACCCCTTTATGGTTCGATTTGGCTATTTGGGCCACCGTTTTCATGGGGTGCAGCTACAAGGCAGGCTGCCCACAGTTGCCTTGGCGCTCAGCCAACGCATTGAGCAAGCAGCCCATATGCCGCCACGTTCGCTATGCTTTGCTGCACGTACCGATCGTTTGGTAAATGCCGTTGCCGCCATTGCCACCTTCTGGCTGCCAGCTAGGGTTGATATCCCCGCTTTTTTGCAACAGCTCCAGCAGCCGCGCAACGATGGTTTGCTGCATGTACAGGGGCGTTGTTGCGCCGACATACATGTACATGCGCGTGGTTGTGCTATGGGCAAGCGCTACCGTTATGTGGTGCAAGACAACAGCCCCCTAGGCAGCGCCCCCAATCCGCTGGTGTGGCAGATCGCCCCTTGTGTTGATGTTGCGCGTATGCGCGTTGCGGCGCGCAGCTTGGTAGGCAGACACAATTTTCAGTCGTTTCGAGCTGCCGGCTGCTGCGCCGCTTCGCCTATCAAAACGCTGCAGCATATCACCATTGGCGATCCCATTGCACTGCCGCAGGGGCGTCGGCAGATCTGGATCGAGCTGCAGGGAGACTCCTTTTTGCGCAAAATGGTCCGTATTGTGGTCGGGCTGCTGGTTGAGGTGGGTATAAGGCTGCGCGAGCCGGCAGATGTTGCCACTATTTTGCAGCAACAAAACCGTCGTTGTTGTGGTGTAACAGCCCCAGCTCACGGCCTGAGCCTGCTGCATGTTATGTTTCCTGCTTGGCAGCAGCAGCATCTGTGTATTGCAGCTCCCACTGCCAGCAAGCAGACACCTGATGCGCCAGCTGCTGCAGCCGGTATGCATCACGCCCCTCAAGCAAAATGCGTGCCTTAAGCTGTGTGCCGCTGTAGCGCACCAAGATGCGCCCCGTATCACCCAGCGCGCGCTTAATCTGCGCCACCAGCTGCTGCGTTTTGGGTAGCTGTGTCAACGCAACTTTATAAGGCACAGATACATTTAGCAGCACCCGCGGCGTTGGCTCAAATTGGCGCGCCAGCTCAGACAGCGGTTGATCGGCGCGCTGCAGCAGCGATGCCATCAGCAGTGTAGCCAGCAGTCCATCGGCAGTATGGCTATGCGGCCAAAACACAATATGGCCCGACGGCTCCCCCCCAAGGGCCAGCTGCTGCTGCTGCAACCGCTGCACCACATGGCGATCACCCACCGGTGTATGCTGCAGCGCAATGCCTACCGCCCGCAGCTGCTGTTTGAGCGCCATATCGCTCATGACCGTAGCCACACAGCCGTTGTGCGGCAGCTTGCCCTGCTGCTTGAGATCTTTTGCCAGCAACATCAACACAGCATCTCCCTCAAGCAGCTGGCCCTTTTCGTCAACAAAGGCGCAGCGATCGGCATCGCCGTCAAGTGCTACCGCAAAGTCTACCGCATGCTTGTGTACAAACTGCTGCAGCTTGCTGGGATACTCTGAACCACAGCTGTCGTTGATGTTTTGCCCATTGGGCTGATCAGCCAACACCATCACCTGCGCCCCCAACTGCTGCAGCAGCTGCGGTCCAATTTTGTAAGCAGCCCCCTGCGCGCAATCCACAGCAATACGCAGCCCCTTCAACCACGGCCCGGCAGCAAACAGCCTGCTTATACGCTGTATGTAGACATCGGCTGCGTTGTGTTGCCAGCTGCAAGGGGCACAGCCGTCATCGCCGGGCAGCGGCTGTGGCATATGCTGCAGCTGCCGATACAGTAGCTGTTCAAGCTGCTGCGAAAATTTATAGCCCTGGTTGTCGAGCATTTTAATACCGTTGTCACTAGCCGGATTGTGGCTTGCCGACACCACAAGCCCAGCACAAGCCCCCCGCGACTGCACCAAATGGCCCACAGCCGCCGTAGGCACAACCCCAAGCAGCACCGCAGCCACACCGCAACTGCCCAGCCCCTCGCTCAACGCTGCCGTTAGGTCGGGGCCCGACGCACGCGTATCCCACCCAATTACCACCTGCGGTTTACAGCCAGCCGGCTGCAGCTGTTGCACATCACCCCTCTTAATGAGCTGCGCCAGCGCCTGCCCCAGCAGCTGCAAACACTGCGGCGTAATAGGAGGGGTATTCACAGCAGCACGCAGCCCATCTGTACCAAACCACTGCGGCTTAAACAGACCACTTTGCAGGCAGGATAATGCAGTTGTCGCCATCTTTTTTCGACCTGTCGAGCAGTCTTGCACCATATCCATACACACAAATCATACCGCCCCGCCCAGAGAGTTGACAACCGTTTTGAATAGCTGCATCGCATAAAAATAGTTGCAGCCACAGCAACACCACCCCCCGCTAAGTAGCCGCCGCCTCCCCAGGCACACTAGGAGGCCTGCGCGGTCTGCCCCACCTACGCACCGCTCACCAAAATCCAACACCCACCATCAACCCAGCAAGCGAAATGGGCGTGCTACCATTTCTGGAAAATCTAGACAATAGGTTTCCTTGCTGCTCTTCTCGTCATCTCCCGTCTTGTCATTCCCGCGGAATCGCGAATCCAGAAAAGACAGGAACAGCAAATGCATTGTGGGGTTGTCAATTTTGTAAACGTATTGGTTGAAATTGCTATGAGGTGCCGGATGCAGTTGGCAACTGTGTCAAGGATGGGTTTAGTTGTTATGTTGCAATACAACTTGCATTTTTTTATTT
>JBCCEX010000054.1:0-8816 GCA_039030035.1 Myxococcota bacterium | reverse complement strand
TGTACAACGACATCGATGCGGTTCGCGTTTGGTGTAATAATGAGGAGGTATCGGGTCGGATTCGTACCCAAGCTATTGCTGAGGCAGCTTCGTATATTGGACAACATGCAGCGGTACGGCAGGCACTGCTACCGCTGCAGCGGCAGATCGCCTTTCGTCACCCCCGCGGTGCTGTTGTGGAGGGGCGTGACATGTGCACGGTGGTGTTTCCTCATGCGCAGATCAAGATATTTTTAACAGCCGAGGCAGGCGAGCGAGCACAGCGCAAACGGACGCAGTTGCTGGCAAAAGGGGAGCAGGCCTCGTATGAGGAGGTGCTGCGGCATCTGCAAACACGTGACGAACGTGACACACAACGTGCTGTCGCGGCTTTAGCAGTGGCGCCTGGAGCAAAAACCATCGACTCCACCCATTTAACTGCGCGGCAGGTGGCTGATCAAATCTCTGCAGATGTTCACAACTGGTTTGCACAGCATGCCCTAGTGGCCCGATGATTCTTGACACGATTATAGCTGCTGTTGCTACAATGTAACTAGAGTTTAGAAATTTATTTGCTAAGCGAATGGTTGATTGAAAGAGGGGGTTTTAAAAATGGAAATTGATGGCACGCTGCTTATTCAGTTGGCGATTTTTCTTCTTGTTTTAACTGGTTTGTCGCAGCTGCTGCTATCACCTGTGTTGCGTTTGCTGCAAGAGCGTGAGCAGGTCACTGAGGGGATGCAGCAAGAGGCGCAGCAGATGTTTGCTCAAGCACAGCTGCTACGGCAGCAGGTGCAACAAACATTGACCACAGCAAGGCGAAAGGGGCTGCATGTGCAACGGCAGCTGGTTGTGCAGGGTGAGCAGTTGCGGCAAGAGGCCATTGACAAATCGCGCCAACAGTCGGCACACAAGCTGCACGAAGCGCGCCAGCAGCAGCGGCAAGAGGTTGCGCAATGTCACAAGGTATTGCAACAGCGTACACAGCAGATGTCACAGCAAGTTGTGAACTGTCTGACGGATGTGAAAAATATGAAAAAACAGAACAAGCAGGAGCAACAACATGCGTAGATTCCTCTTGTCAAAACGTGTGCAGCAATCGATCGTTGGCTGCGTGGGTTTGCTAACACTTACATGGATGGCTAGCGCTGCTTGGTCCACTACAGCAGCGCAACAGCATGATGATCATGCATATCATCAGCAGATCAACTGGTGGGGCTTAGGAAAATCGCATGCCCACAATCCAGCTATGGGCTGGTCGTTTATCACATTTGGTGTTTTTGTATTGGGGTTGATCAAAGCGTCGCGCAAGCCGCTACGACAGCATCTTGAACAGCGCGCGCATCGGTTTGAGCAGATGCGTGCTGCCAGTGCACAAAGTCACCAACAGGCGCAGCAGGAGCTATCGCAGCAGCAGCAACAGCTGCAGCGGCTTGAACAGGAGGTTGCGCAGATTAAAACACGCTATCAGCAGCGAGGGCAGCAGCAGCGGCAGCAGCTCATTGATCAGGGCCGGCAGCAAGTGCAGCAGCAGCACGCGCAGCTTGAGCAGACTATTTCTCTGCAGCTGCGTCGTGCTCAAACACAGCTACAGCAACAGTGGGTGCAGGAAATTTTGCAACAGGCACAACAGCAGCTGCATGTCGATGCTGTCAAACAGCAAGCGGCTGAGCACGACTTACAAGAGATGCTACACAGCGATCTGCAGCAGTTTCACAAACAGGGGGGGAGTCATGAATAGATCTGCACGCACTCTAGCTTATCGATATGCTTGTGCACTTTTGTCTGACTGTAACGATTCGTCGTCACTGCAGGAGGTAGCCTCGCAATTGCACGGTTTACGCGACACCTACCTGCACGGCAATCACATATTGCAACAGCTCATGAACAACCCCATATTTTCAGATAAACAGCGTTTGCATCTGCTCAAGTTGCTTGAACAAAAGCTCGGGTTGCATGCAAACCTGTCCCGCTTTTTGCAGCTGTTGGTGCAGCGCGATCGCATCTGTTACCTGCCGCAGATTGCTGTAGCGTTTGCCCACCTGCGGCGGGTGCAAGAGGGTACCCTATCGGCACAGGTCACCAGCGCCCATGTATTGTCGCAACAGCAGCGCGATCAACTTATGCAGCTGTTGCAAGATGCTTTCAATAAACAGGTTTTGTTGCAGTGCAAGCAGGATTCGCATCTGCTAGCAGGCACCCGCGTTTATGTGGGTGGCTTTACATTTGACGCAACATTAAAGGGGAGGCTAGAGGCACTGCGTAAGCAGCTTGTCGTATAGCATCATAATATGATGGCGACACACATGAGCTCGCAGGCATAGCCACTGCGATGATTTTGAAGTACACTATCTATAGAGAAAGTAAAATATGAAAATCAATCCAGAAGAGATCTCATCGATCATTAAGCAGCATATTCAAGATTTTGACGCGCGCACGCAGGTTGCCGAAACGGGTACAGTTGTTGCAGTTGGTGATGGGGCCGCTCATGTGTATGGCCTACAACGTAGCCAAGCAGGGGAGTTGGTAGAGTTTGCCAACGGTACTACAGGTTTGGTTCTCAACCTTGAAGAGGGCAGTGTTGGTGTGTGCATCATGGGCTCGTCGGGGGGCATTAAAGAGGGGGATCCCGTTAAGCGCATCGGCCGTATTGCCGATACACAGGTGGGAGATGCGCTGCTGGGTCGCGTTGTTGATGGCTTAGGCCGGCCCATCGATGGCAAAAGTGCTATCGATACACCGCATCGGCGGCGCATTGAAACCAAAGCTCCCGGAATTATTGCACGACAACCGGTCACCGAACCGTTGCAAACCGGTATCAAGGCAATTGATACCATGATTCCCATTGGTCGTGGTCAACGTGAGTTGATTATTGGTGATCGCCAAACAGGTAAAACCGCCATTGCACTCGACGCCATTCTCAATCAAAAAGAGACCGGTGTAAAATGCATTTATGTGGCCATTGGACAAAAACAGTCCTCTGTTGCGCAGCTGGTGCAGCGCCTGCATGAGCACGACGCCATGCGCTATACCGTTGTGGTGTCGGCATCGGCATCAGAGCCAGCTCCCATTCAGTTTTTGGCGCCCTATACCGGCTGTGCCATTGGTGAACACTGGCGCGACAATGGCGATCATGTTCTGATTATTTACGACGACCTCTCCAAGCACGCGGTTGCCTATCGACAGCTATCGCTGCTGCTGCGACGTCCACCGGGTCGCGAAGCCTTTCCGGGCGATGTTTTTTACCTGCACAGCCGCCTGCTAGAGCGAGCTGCCAAAATCTCCGACGATCCGCATGATTTGGAGGCCTATCCCGATATTCAAAAAGGGGGAGGCAGCCTCACAGCGTTGCCTGTTATTGAAACGCAAGCGGGTGATCTATCGGCCTACATTCCCACCAATGTCATTTCGATTACCGATGGCCAAATCTTTTTGGAGTCCGATCTGTTTTATTCGGGTCAACGCCCTGCTGTCAATGTCGGCCTCTCGGTGTCGCGTGTAGGTGGTGCTGCGCAGGTAGCCGCCATGAAGCAGCTGTCGGGAACCATGCGTTTGGAGCTAGCACAATACCGTGAGCTGGCCGCTTTTGCCCAGTTTGGCTCTGACTTAGACAAAACAACGCAAGAGCAGATCGAGCAAGGAGAGCGTTTGCTGCAGCTGCTCAAGCAGCCGCAATACGAACCCTGCGCGGTACAAGAGCAGGTGGTGCAGATCTATGCGGCAACGCAACCGCGTCCCAACAGCCGCGATAGCTGGGTTAGACGTTATCCTACACACGATATCAACCGTTATGTTCAAGAGCTATTGCAGTTTATGCGCAACAACCATAGCGATATTCTCGTACAGCTGCGCGACAATCCCAACAGCAAAATCGATGATGCGCTCAAGCAGAAACTCGATGCTGCTTTGTTGCAGTTTGACGATCTATTTACGCCAACTCAGGCAGTGCCAGCGCAACAATCTTCGTAGCTTTTATCTCATTTATAGCAAAGTAAAAGACTGCCCACACGAGCAGCTGGAGCTTCGACCTGCTGGTAATACCTGAAAGCCACTGCGCCCCAACTCCTGCTGCCAATCGAGGGTGCTACCACCCAGTATCTGCATCGATTTTGGGTCAACACATACAGCAGCCTGATCTTGCTGCATCAGGCAATCATCGTGTCGCGGGCTACTTTCCCAACTAAATCGACAGCGAAATCCACCGCAGCCTCCTCCCTCAACAGCAACGCGCAGTAGCAGCTGTTTATTGGCAGCCTGTTGCACAATTTGCTGTGCCGCGCGCTGTGTCATGTGGAGTTTGTCTGCCGCGATCGACTGCGCCTGCATCTTAGAAGAGGCCGATTTTTTTGTATGTTGCTGCCCTTTGCGTTGAATTGCCAGTAGTGCCATCTACAACTCCTTTGATTTTTTAAAAAAAGCACCAATACAATATAACATAAAACAGTTTGACAAGTCAAAAAACCGATCCTCATTGGTTTATAAAGCTCCTGTTAGCAACGGATCCCTTTTTGAGAAATTTGTGAGGCTGTGGCAACGATCGCTGCTGCGGTGCTGTTCGCTGCTTTGTATTCAGATAACTTTCATGCATCATGAACGCATGGGCCTTCAGGCTCATTTCAGGTTAGACAAGACTATCAGTTGATCATCAACAGTTCTTACATTAAGATGGCAAAGAGAATGGCAATGTAACGCAACAAGACAACGTGGAGAAAACAAAATGGTTGTAATTCGGCTCTCTCGAGGGGGAACAAAAAAGAGGCCCTTTTATAGGATGGTGGTAGCGGATAGTCGTATGTCTCGCGATGGCCGGTTTATTGAACAGGTGGGCACCTACAACCCGCTTGTGCAAGACAGGAGCATTCGCCTTAAGCAGGATCGTATCGAACATTGGTTGCAGCAGGGAGCACGACCCAGCGATACAGTGCATCATCTCATTGCTAAAAACCGTCGGCAGCTTCAAACGGCAGCAAGTGAGGTCGCAGCTTCTTAGCCCGGCGGCAGATAGGCCGAAAGGCGATCTGTGCAAACGCCTATAAGCTGTGCCAGGGCTAAGCACTGTAACTTTTTTGTGTATTGCATGCGTTTTGTAGGTATACGAAATCACAATGAGGTGTTTGTATGGCAAAGAAAGAGTGGAATCCAGAGAAGTTATTGCAGCATCTTGTATGCTCTATTGTAGGCGAAGGTGTACAGGTCAAGGAATGGACAACTGGAGTAGAAAAAAGGTGTGTGGTGCATGTTTGCATGGATCTCAAAGAGATCAACAAACTTGCAGGAGAGGGTGGTCAGGTGGCTCAGGCCATACACACACTTCTTAATGCTGTTGGTAACAAGCATCATCAATCGATTACTCTCAAAATGGAGTCCTTGTCGGCTCAGGTTAGTAGCAGTAACAAAAATGGCAAATGTGTTAGGCAGCGTCGTGTTGCTGCCTCACGGGCCGCACGTGCGTAAGCAAGCAGCAGCGAAAGTGGCGAAAGTAGATCAAGCAGTGTGTCGTATGGCCGACCTGTTGTTACAGCCAGATGCTGCAGATAGCCACTTTCAACAAGATGAGTGGATTCCGATTGCTGTTGTATCGCGACCTTTTGGGATTGCTGGAGCAATGCGCTGTCGTTTGCTCAATCGTGATAGCCACAGTTTGCAACAGGGGGTGTATGTGCGCCTGCAGTTGCCCAACCACACGATGACTGCACAGGTGCAGTCTATTTGCGCAAAGAATTGCATCTGTTTGCAGGAGATTCAGACTCCGCAGCAGGCAAAATTATGGCAAGGTGCAGATGTGTTGATGCGCCGTTGTGAGTTGCCCGCTTTGCTGCACAACGAGCTCTATTTGAGCGATTTGATTAACAAGAGCGCCTACACGCCACAAGGAGAGTATTTGGGCCGCATTGTGGCCTTTGCCGACAACAGGGCACAACACTTGGTATGCTTGCAAACTGAGGCAATGCAGCGTGTGCAGGTTCCCTTCGTTAAACCTATTTTGCAGGGCACAACAGCGCAAGGAGATATCATTCTCAACCCACCAATCGGCTTGTTAGAGGCGTGCCGTTGGAGCTGATAGGCCTGTCTATTCCGACTCCTGTGCCTGATCCAGCTGCGTGTTGACAAAATCCCAGTTCACCAGATTCCACCACGCTTCGATATATTTGGGCCGCAGGTTGCGATAGTCGACATAGTAGGCGTGCTCCCACACATCGCAGGTCAGCAGCGGCTTTTGTTGACTTTGCAGCGGATTTAGCGCGTTTTGCGTTGAGCAGATCAACAGCTGCTTGTTGGCATCTTGCACCAACCAAGCCCACCCCGAGCCAAACTGACCAGCAGCAGTCTTCGAAAACTCCTCCTGAAACCAGGCAAAAGAGCCAAACGTGGCATCAATAGCCGCAGCAATCGGCCCATGCGGCATTCCACCGCCTTGTGGCGACATGCATTGCCAATAAAACGTATGGTTCCACACCTGCGCTGCATTGTTAAATACCGGCCCAGAGGCAGTGCAGATAAGCTCCTCCAATGTTTTGCCGTCTAGTTCATGATGCCCCTCTACAAGATTGTTGAGGTTGTTGACATAGCCTTGATGATGCTTGTTGTAATGCAGCTGTACCGTCTCACTGGAGATATGCGGTGTCAGTTCGTGTGTTTCGTAAGGCAGCGGGGGTAGCTCAAAAGATGGTACGGGCATGGTGTTTTCTCCTATTTGATATCATCAATGTAGCGAAGTTGTGCTCCGGCTGCAACCTCTGATAAAAAAATACTGGAAACTTCCAACTGTCTGCCTTGGGGTTGCCTATTTATGATAAAATTTTATTAAATGTTGCGGGAACTTTACAAGAAAGCGGGCCGGGTTGGCGATGCTGCTTCATTTGTGCCAAGTTCCTTTATAAAAAACAGGTCCTATTTTTTATTTTTATTATCTGTTTCTGTGTCTTTTTTTGCGTGGCAATTTTATTTGGTTTCTATGCTTATTATAGCTCGCAAAATCACCGGCAAAAACATGGCTGATTTAGCTGATACTTTTGTGTTGTCTGTTTCGCTATTGCCACCGCTGCTGCTTTTTCCTGTTGCCGGGTACATTATCGATCGCTTCAATCGAAGAAAGATTGTTATCACCAGCAAGCTTTGTAATGCTGCTGTTGCATTTATGTTCTTGATTCCCCTGGCTCAATCAAATTTTTATCTTTTTATCTGTTTTCATGTAGTCGCAACTGTTTTTTTTGTGTTTTTTATCATTGCAAAAAATTCTCTTATTCCATCTATCTATAAAAGAGATGACTTGGCAGCTGCCAACGTCTTGATCAATTTGGTGCGGACCTTCATGTTAATTTTAGGCGCCCTCCTGGGTGGGCTGATGGTGGATCGCACCAACCACAATCTTCTTTTTTTGAGCTGCGCCTGCCTGCATCTATTGGCAAGTGTATTGCTGAGATGGGTTCATGTTCGGCCTGCTGCAAACTGCGCGTACAAGCAGCTGCATCGCACTGCTCAAACCAACACCCTTTTGCAGACACTGCTTTATGGGCTGGCCTATCTCAAACGGCACAGATATATTCTGCTGCTGGTAGCCTCTCGTGTTTTTATCAATATGGCCGAAGGGTTGAGGCTGCTGTACATAGCCATGGCTACAGAGGTTTTTGCGTTGGGCGATCAGGGTTTGGGATTTTTCGCTGCTTTGCATGGTGCCGGCTTTTTGGTGGGTTCACTTGTGGTAGCAAAGACCCATTTTTTAACAACGGCAAAACGTCGTTTATTGATCATCACCCAAGGTTTAGCCTCTATGGGTGTAGGTTTTGTGCTATTGGGGCTATTGGGCCATCAATGGGGGTGGCTCGGTGGCATCTGTGTGGTGTGGATATTTGCCGGCTCGGCCTGCGTGAGAATTGTTTCTATCACCCTGATTCATCGTGCAGGTCACACCGCATTTTTTGGACGTGTTTTTGCCGCAGACACCGGTATTAGCGCTTTAGCACAGCTGCTCATCACACTGCTGCTGGGTCTTTTTCTGGGTCCGCATAGCGTTGTTACCATTACAATCCTATGTGGTGTGCTGTTTCTTCTTGTAGCAGCCGTTTGGCACAAATTTGCCGCAGCCTACTTTGATGATAGGGCAGATACTGAGTGAAATGCTGGCGATAAAACGAAGGGGTATCCATGAATCTTTGACCGTCGCGCAGGCAAAAGCTGTGTCCGCTAGCACACTTTTGGACCTGGCGGGAGCGTGTTATAGTCAAAAGCATGGGACGCTTTTTTAACACAGCTGGGCCGTTACATATCGTAGAGCACTACGCTTTAGATCCTCTTGCGCGTTGGGATTTGGCCAAGGTATTGCAGCTGATTGCTCAGAAAAAATACTTTTTGCTGCATGCCCCCCGCCAAACCGGCAAAACCACCTGCTTAGAGGCGCTGCGCGATCACCTCAACCGTGAGGGAACCTACCGCTGTGTCTACGTCAATTTGGAGGCTGGGCAGGCGGCTCGTAACGATATTACAGCAGCCATGACGGCGATTTTTAGAGAGCTGGCGCTCGAAGCGCAAGATCAGCTGCAAGATAGCTGGCTTGAGGAGAACTGGCGGACCATTTTGGAGCAAGACAAGGCGTTGAGTGCGCTGGGGTCACTGCTGCGCGGTTGGTGTTTGCACAACCCCAAGCCGCTGGTGCTGCTGTTTGATGAAATTGATTCGCTGGTGGGGTTGTCGCTGATCTCAGTATTGCGACAGCTGCGCTTAGGTTATCCAAAACGTCCCAATCGGTTTCCCAACAGTGTGGTTTTGTGTGGATTGCGTCACTTGCGCGACTACCGCATGCAGCTGGGTGATGAAGGGGAGTATTTGGTAAAGGGGGG
>JBCCEX010000053.1:0-8852 GCA_039030035.1 Myxococcota bacterium | reverse complement strand
GTGAGTGAGGGCGATTACTTTGACCTCAGGTCCATTGGCAGTTGTGGACTTGTTAATTTTGGATTGGCAATGACAATGCTGTTGCTTTCATCTCGCCGAATCAGGCCCAGATCGGTGACATAATCGAAATCTTCATCTTTTGGATGCAGGTTTGGCACGCCCATCATCGATTCAATTACCCGGTGCACTCGCTTTTGCTTGAGCTTGGCCATCAACTGATGCAAATGCGTTTCACGTCGCTGAATGAGGCGCTCTTTAGCAGCATCGATATCGGCCACCGTGATGGTTTTGCTGCGATCTCGCCCCGCTGGATTTTCAAAACAGGCCTCATACGCCAATGCATTCACCAACCAGGGTTGGCCCTGTGTGAGTTCAAATACACGCTGGTGCACACCTGCTGCAAATGGCTGTTTTGTCTCTTGCGTGTGTTGTATGTACAAAGCTTGAATGTCGTCTACCGAAAAGTCCCTCAGCCGCAACGATTTGGAGTTGATGTTAAATGGGCTAGACTCCGCAAACACCACTTTGCCCTCTTCGCCTAGCTCCATCCGATAGTCACACAAATGGCGCATGCCACACAGCACAATGCTTTGAGGAAAAGGGGCCAAAGTGCGGCTGCAGTAACCTGTGCGCAGCTGATGCAGCACACAAATCAGTGTGTTGCCTACCAAAGCATCAATTTCATCGATCAGCAAAACAAGAGGAGTTTTGCTGTGTTCACACCACTGGTTTAAGATATACAGCAGCGCATTTTCGCCGCCCATGTACGCAAGAGCATCTTTCCACCGTTGGGCTACAAAGTCATCTTGCAGCTGCCCCAAAGCTGCTGTGGCAAGTTGGGTTAATACAACCCGAATACCTCGATCTACATCTTGGCGTGCCGCCTGGCCCTGCTGCACCGACAGATAGATACAGCGCACCTTACCCTCTTTGTTGAGATACCGAGCAAACGCCTGCAAACAGGTAGTTTTGCCTGTTTGCCGCGGTGCGTGGACTAAAAAATACTTTTTTTGCTCGATCAATGTCAGCACTGCCGACAAATCCCAACGTTGCAGCGGATCTAAAAGATAATGTTCGGCTGCATCCAATGGTCCAGAGGTATTAAAGTAACGTTTCATAATGCCCTATTGTAGCATGGGTAAATGCTACCACACGCATCTTGTACCGCTCATTTTTCTTTCTAAGGTCAAAAAAGAAGAGTCGAAGGAAAAGCCGTAGGAAAATTGGAAGGAGAAATACGGGCGCTGTTGACCCTGTTTGAGGCCCGTGGTTGGCGTCTGACAAGGACCCAGCGGCAAAAAATTCGGATGTGCAGCGATCTTTCTATTTTGGAACAGTGGTTGAGAAAGGTGGCAGGGGCCTCTTGCTTGCGTGAGGTGTTTTGTTCCTAGCTGCAGCGTTGCGTATTAGCCCCATATCTAGCCCAGCTGCTCAAATTTGGTTGCTCCAGGGAAGCCGGTTACACTCGCCGCTAAAGCTGCATTTAACTGAATTCCAAAAAATCAAAACAGATGTGCGCAATGGCAGAAGTAAGGTGGGAATTGTGTTTGCAACAGCAGCTGCATGGTGTTGTTATTGGGATATTGTTTGTGCCCATTTGACAAAATTTGGTTCGATGGGGGACACTATTGCTTAAGAAATGCGCCCGTAGCTTAGCTGGATAGAGCATCAGACTACGAATCTGGGGGTCGCACGTTCGAATCGTGCCGGGCGCAAGTGATTGTAGCAAAATGTGAGGTTTGGCTTTTGGGTTGTGCGCAACAGCGGCTCTTGTCAAAAGTGAATGAAAGCGTCTATAAGTGATGAAGAAATGGAAAGCTTGTCAGACAAAGTGGCTCTCGTAACAGGGGCTAGCCGGGGAATCGGTCGGGCTGTTGCTTTAACTTTGGCCCGCAGGGGCGCGCGTGTTGTGGTTTGCTGTACAACGCAACGCCAGCTAGCTGAAGAGGTCGCTGCCTGTATTGAGCAACAGGGGGGGCAGGCCTGTGTTGAGATGTTTGATGTTGCTTGTAAGCAGCAGGTGGATCAAGCGATCAAGGCAGTGACGCAAAGGTGGGGTGGCGTTGATATATTGGTTAACAATGCCGGGCTTGCTATTGATGGGCTGTGTGTGCGTTTTGCGCAGAAGGATTGGCAGCGTGTGATTCAGGTCAATTTAGCCGGGGCCTTTTTTTGCATGCAGGCTTGTGCATTGGGTATGATGAAAAAGCGCTGGGGTCGTATTGTGACAATTTCAAGCGTTGTGGGGCAGGTGGGTAATGCGGGGCAAGTGGCCTACGCGTCGGCCAAGGCTGGTTTGTTGGGGATGAGTAAGTCGTTGGCTCTTGAGTTGGCCAGCCGTGGTGTTACGGTCAATGTGGTTGCACCCGGTTTTATTGAGACAGACATGACAACACAGCTGCCTGAGTCTACCAAAGAGGCAATTTTGTCGCAGATTCCCCTTGGTCGCATGGGAACAGCGCAAGAGGTTGCAGCCACGGTTGCTTTTTTGGCCAGCCAAGAGGCGGCCTACGTTACCGGCCAAACCGTGTCGGTAAATGGTGGACTCTATCGATCATAAAGCTTGTTAACAACAAAAAAGGAGGAGTTACGGTATGGAAGAAAACATTGCACAAAAGGTTAAACAGATTGTTGCGGATCAACTCGGCATTCTCCCAGAAAAAATTGACCTGGGGGCCAAGTTTACAGATGATCTCGAAATGGACTCTCTAGATGTCGTTGAAATGGTGCTTGCCTTTGAGGAGAAGTTTCAGGTGAAAATTCCTGATGACGAGGTCAAAAATATTGTCACCGTGGGTGAAGCGATCGCTTACATTGAAGCGCATCAAGATGAAGAAAAGTCGGAATCTCAGGAATAAACCATTACCTTGAGTCATGATCACATATGTGAGGGAAATGGCGATATGCGTCGTGTTGTTGTAACCGGAATGGGGGTGGTATGCCCTGTTGGTAACTGTGTGCAGCAGGCTTGGAGTGCTTTGATGGCTGGCCGCAGTGGTATTGGTACAGTATCTCGTTGGCAAGAAAGGGGGTTAGCCGTCACGGTTGGCGGTGAGGTACACAACTTACAGCCGCAAGATTTTATTCAACCACCCAAAGATGTGCGTCGCATGGATCGCCTCATGCACCTGGCTATGGCAGCAGCTGCAGAGGCTTGGCAGCAGGCTGGTTTGCCCGACAAAATAGCACCCCAGCAGGCTGAAAAAGCTGGTGCAATTATTGGAGTTGGTTTTGTCGGTTTGGATTTTTTGCTCAACATGCAAGATGTGCTCAATCAGCAAGGTCCACAGCGGGTCTCTCCCTTTTTGGTGCCGGCGATGATCTCCAATTTGGTTCCTGGCCATCTGTCGATTCGCTACGGCCTCAAGGGCGGTAATTGGTCGGTTGCATCGGCCTGTGCCTCGGGTAATCATGCGCTTGGTGAGGCATTTAGCCATATTCGTCAGGGGCATGCCGATGTAATGCTGGCTGGTGGCGCCGAAAGCGCTATGCACCCGCTGGCCGCAGCCGGTTTTTGCAACATGAAAGCGCTGTGCACCAGCAAAAACGATGCGCCGCAGCAGGCCAGCCGCCCCTTCGATCGTGAGCGCGATGGCTTTGTTATGGGTGAAGGGGCAGGGCTGCTGATCTTGGAGGAGTATAAACACGCCAAAAAACGTGGCGCACCGATTTTAGCTGAGCTGGTGGGGTATGGCTTTAGCAGCGACGCCTACCATGTTACAGCACCATCACCAGGGGGGCAGGGGGCGCAACGAGCCATGATTGCTGCACTGCAGCAGGCTAAAATGGACCCAAAAGATATCGATTATATCAACGCGCACGGCACCTCCACACCCTACAACGATGCCACAGAAACACAGGCCATTCATGCTGTATTTGGCAGCCATGCCAGCAAGCTACAATTGAGCTCTACCAAATCGATGACCGGCCATTTGCTTGGTGCTGCCGGTGGTGTTGAGGCGGTCTTTAGCGTGCAGTCGCTGCAGCGGGGTGAACTACCACCGACCATTAACTACCAAACACCCGACCCTGAGTGTGATTTGGATTACGTTCCCAATGAGGGGCGCCAATGTCGTACTCAGGCAGTCATGTCGAACTCATTTGGTTTTGGTGGATCAAACGCTGTGTTGATCTTTTGCCGCGCGCCATAGATCATGAAGGCAAACTGGTTAAGGCTAAGCTGTGTGGTTCTAAAACGCGGTGGCATATTTACAAAACTAAGCTATGATAACCTTGTAAGTTTCACCACGACTTGAGAGATGAACAAACGTTATGGAATCGGTTCCCTTGCTGTATCATCCAGCTACGGTGTTGTTGGCGGACAACAGTAGCGCCTTTTTGCGCAGTTTGGCGCTGCATTTGCCCCAGCAGCAACGTGCTTACTGCCTGTATAGCCATCCTATGCAGCTGTTGCAGCGGCTGCAGTTTGCTGCTGAGAGGCGCAGCTTTGTTAACGAGTTATGGAACAATCCCACGCGGCAGCTTGATCAGCAGCTGCATCGGCAACCCCAGCAGCACACAAATAAGCAGCAGTCTGCTGTTGCAGCCAAACATGTTGCTGTACAGCGACAACTGCAAGATAGCAGTCGTTTTGCCGATCCATTTGCTGTTGTGCTGGAGCATGAGATGTCACCGTTGAGTGGATTGCAGCTGTGTCAGCGCACTGTAAACCCTTTTGTACAGAAGATTTTGCTTACATCTTGCGTGGATGAGCAGCTGATGCAGCGGGCCAAGCAGCAAGGTTTGGTCGATACGGTGCTGTACAAACACGATCACACCATGCTACAACAGCTGCTGCATGCGCTGCAACATGCACAGGAGCGCTACTTTCACCTCATCTCAACCGCCTATGCAAACAAGATGCAGCTGCAGCCGCAGCAGACCGATTTTTTGGCAGATCGGGCGTTTCGTGACTTTTTTAGGCAGCTGTGTCAGGAGTTGGGTGTTGTGGAGCACCATGTATATGGCTGTCCCGATGGCTTTGTGCTGCTTGATGCGGCGGGCGATTGTTACGGTTTGTGTGTGCAGACCAAAGAGCAGTTTGATACGTTGGCGGCAAGCGACGTGTTGCAGCAGGCCAGTGACGAGGTGCAGCACGATATTCGTAAGCGTCGCAAAATGCTGTGTGTGCCGCAAGCATGCACGATGCCACCGCCCAAGCAGTGGCAGCAGCATGTACACCCCACGCAGGTTGTGTCGGGGTTAGACACCTATTATTGTGCCTGTGTCAAACAGCTGTTTTCTTTGCCCAAGGCGTTAGGGTTTGCCGCCTACAGCAACAAAATCGATGTGCAGTTTGTGATATAACGCTATACTGTTGCCATTGAGAGAGGTTTTAGTTAGATGGGTGCTACACATATTTGTGTTCGCGGAGCACGGGTTCACAACCTGCAAAATATTGATATCAAGCTGCCGCGCGACAAGTTGGTGGTGCTAACCGGCCTGTCGGGTTCGGGCAAAAGCTCGCTGGCTTTTGATACCATTTATGCCGAGGGGCAGCGGCGCTATGTTGAGTCGCTATCGAGCTATGCGCGGCAGTTTTTGCAAATGCAAGACAAACCCGATGTCGACGCCATTGAGGGGCTGTCACCAGCCATTAGCATTGAGCAGAAAACCATCAGCCGCAATCCGCGCTCAACGGTGGCCACCATTACAGAGATTGCCGACTATTTGCGCCTGCTATACGCTCGCGTTGGTAAGCCGTTTTGCTATGGCTGCGGTAAACCGATCGATGGCAAAACACCCAGCCAAATTGTTGATGATATTTTGGCTAGTTGCCAAAAGGATCAACGTGCAACCGTGCTGGCCCCGGTGGTGCGGCAGCGCAAAGGAGCGCATGTTGCTTTGCTGCAGCAGCTGCGTAAAGAGGGCTTTGTGCGTGTGCGTATCGATGGGCAGATGCACCTGCTCGAAGAGGATATCGATCTGTCGATGCGCCAGCAGCATACCATCGAAGTGGTGGTCGATCGGCTGGTATTGAGCCCGCAAGAGCGTGCTCGCATTACCGAGGCGGTTGAAATGGCTCTGCGGCAGGCCGATGGCCTGGTGCTGGTGCTGCTACACGCTGCCAATGCAACAAAAAAGGCGGCAGACGAAGAGAAGACATTTAGCGAGCATTTTAGCTGCCCCGACTGCGGCATCTCCTACCCCGACATGGAGCCGCGCATGTTTTCGTTTAATGCGCCCCAAGGTGCCTGCCCAGCCTGCAGAGGGCTGGGCAGTAGCCGATCGTTTGCCGAGCACCTGATTGTACCCAATCCCAAACTCTCTTTGGCACAAGGGGCCATTGCGCCGTTTCGCAATCAGACCCGTTTTGCTGCCCAAATGGAGCGTGTGGTCAAAAAAGCGCACTTTTCTACCAGCACCCCATGGAGTGATCTATCTGACAAGCACAAAAAAATAGTTTTGTATGGTTTTTCTGCCAATGCTCTCTTTTCGGCCGATTCAGGCAACGGTGATGGCCTGCGCTTTTATGACTTTTACGAAGGGGTTATCCCCATGCTGCAGGATCGTTATCGCTACACCAGCAGCGAAACCAACCGCATGCAGCTGCAGCGCTACATGGTGCGAACATTGTGCAACGATTGCGACGGGAGCCGATTGCGCAAAGAGGTGCGGCATATTCGTGTTGGCGACAAGAGCATTCATGAGGTTATGGCGTTTTCGGTGCAGCAGGCCTGCGATTTTTTTGCAAACAAGATATTTACCGGCAGTCGAAAAATCATTGCTGAACCAATTGTCAAAGAGATTCGTTCCCGCCTCTCTTTTTTGGCCTGTGTTGGCTTGCCCTATCTTACACTCGAGCGCTCAGCCGGCACCCTTTCTGGCGGCGAAGCGCAGCGCATTCGTTTGGCATCGCAGGTTGGTTCTGCATTGGCCGGCGTGCTGTATGTGCTCGATGAACCCAGCATTGGCCTGCATCAACGCGACAACGAAAAGCTACTGGCCACACTGCGCAACCTGCGCGATCTTGGCAACACTGTGCTGGTGGTGGAGCACGACGAAGAGACCATTCGCGCAGCCGATTATGTGGTTGATATGGGCCCTGGTGCTGGTCGATTGGGCGGCAAGGTGGTTGCCCAGGGGCTGCCACAAGAGGTTGAGCAGCACCCCGATTCCATCACTGGTCAGTACCTGCGGCGCAGTCGCAAAATTCCCGTTCCAGCTCAGCGACGCCAAGGCGGTGCAGATACATTGCGCCTAACGGGTGCTTGTGGCAACAACCTCAAAAAGGTAGATCTGACCATTCCGCTGGGGGCATTTGTCTGTGTTACCGGCGTGTCGGGCTCAGGCAAAAGTAGCTTGATTATGGATACCCTCTACAAAGCGGTGGCACAACAGCTGTTTCACGCCAGCCACGATCAACCGCTACAGTTCGATCAGCTACATGGCGCCAATCAGCTGGCCTCGGTGATCGATATCGATCAATCCCCAATTGGCCGCACCCCACGCAGCAACCCGGCCACCTATGTAGGTGCCTTTGAGGGCATTCGTAACGTATTTGCCGGCCTGCCCGAAGCCAAAACTCGCGGCTACAAGCCAGGCCGCTTTTCGTTCAACGTCAAAGGGGGCCGCTGCGAAGCCTGCCTTGGCGCTGGTATTCTCAAAATCGAGATGAACTTTCTGGCCGATGTCTACGTCGCCTGCGAAACCTGCAAAGGCAAACGGTTCAACGAGCAAACCCTCAGCATCACCTACCGCGGCAAAACCATCTCCGATGTTCTCGAAATGACTGTGCAAGAGGCGGCTGAACTGTTTGCCGCCTACCCCGACATCGCCCGCCGGCTGCAAGCGCTACAAGAGGTTGGCCTAGGCTACATGCATTTGGGCCAGCAAGCAACCACGCTATCGGGCGGCGAGGCCCAACGCGTCAAACTCTCCAAAGAGCTCAGCCGCCGCCAAGCAGGCCGTACCTTGTACATTTTAGACGAACCCACCACAGGCCTGCACTTTGAAGATGTACGCCAGCTGCTCGAGTCGCTCCAGCGCCTTGTTGACCAAGGCAACACCGTCGTTGTGATCGAGCACAACCTCGATGTCATCAAAACAGCCGATCACATTATCGACATCGGCCCCGAAGGTGGTGACGCCGGTGGTTGTATTGTAACAGTCGGCACCCCCGAGCAGGTGGCGCAACACCGCAGCAGCCATACGGCCTATTTTCTCAAAAAGATTTTGTAATACTTGACATTCCGCACATCTGTTTTTGATTTCTTGGCATTCAGTTAAATGTAGCTTTTACGAGGCCTTCATAGAGGATCTGGAAAAAAACATTTTGGCATGTTGCGTGGCTTTTTGTTTGCAGGGCGCCGGGTTTATATAAAAGCTGAAATTTTCAAAAAAATAGAAAAAAATGATCTTTTCGTTTTAATGAAAAATACTATTCAATACAGTAGAGAGATGATTCAACACAAGGTGTATGCGAAGACTATTAAAAATCATGTGCAGAATGTGAGCTTTTAGGCACCTGTGAGGTTTTATACCGAAGCGTATAACCGGCATCTTGATCCCCATCATCCAAACGTCTCTGGACAATGATCGCACGAATGCGATCACATGACCACATATAAGCGTTTAACTCCAAAGATTTGGTTGGAGGAGAATTGATATGCAGGCTTTATGAAGGTCAAATCAAGGTGGGCTCAGAGAAAGTGTCAAAGTCGGTAGAGATGATCCTTCATTAAAGATTGGCTTACGTCAACTTGAGTTCAAAGAGCCTTAATTTCTTGTTGCGACAGGCCGGATGCTGCTGCAATAGTGGCTAAATCCACACCTGCAGCCTTGAGTGCCTTGGCAATTTCAATGGCTTTATTCTTTGCTCCTTGCTCATGCCCCTCTTGCAGCCCCTTTTG
>JBCCEX010000052.1:0-8926 GCA_039030035.1 Myxococcota bacterium | reverse complement strand
TATACAGATATCCCTAGTGCTGCGGGGCAGACGCTGCAAAGTACATTGAAGGATTTTTGTTTGCAACGGGTTCGTCGCAACAATACAAATAACCGTGTTCACAAAATAGGTATTACCAAAGACTTGAGCGTTGCCTCAACCGTGCCGATTGTTTATCATGACCAACAGCTCGCTCTTCCGAAGGGGCAAATAAACCGTATGGTTGTTTTTGGTGATAGCTTGTCTGATACCGGTCGGCTGCAAAAAAAACTGGGGCTGGTTGGCTTTTTGAGCTCTCCTTATTGGCTTGGCCGGTTTAGTGATGGCCCCAACTGGACAGACTATATAGCGGGTCGTCTCAGTTTGCCGATTCTCAACTTTGCCAAGGGTGGTGCTGTTGCGGCAAAGGTTAATGATGCGCGGGTGAAAAATATTAAGAGCTACATTCAATTGGGCGGACAGCTCATTGTTTCGGGTAGTATCGACGAGCAGGTTGATAAGTATATTTCGAGGTTAGATAGGGCCTCTTTGATTGGTAAAAAAACGGTTAAAAATCCAAACGAGACATTGTATGTTGTGTGGATTGGTGGCAATGATAACATTTCAAAAATGGGTCTTAAGGATTTGCTGAAGCAGTTTATTGAAAAGGAGGATCAGCAAGGTGGTTGGAGATGGACAGCGAATAGAACAGTTTCTATTATTAAGGATCAGGTCAATAAGCTGCTGGAAAGCGGCGCCAAGAATTTTTTGATCATGGGTTTGCCTGATCTGGGTAAGACGCCATCTGTGTTGCACAATGGTGAGCAATTTAGCGGGAATTCAGACTCCTCTATTGCTTCTATTGTTCGTATTTCTGAAACTTATAGCAAGGCGTCGCAAAGGCACAATGAGCTTCTTAAACAATTTGTAGAGGCATTGAGAAGGTCGAATCAGGGTATTCACGTTGCCTACCTGGATGTTGATGAAAAATTTACGGATATGGTTGATGATGTTAGCAATAATGGCTCAAGAATATATGGTACTACGTTGAAATTTGCAGAGGAGGTCGATGGCAAACAGAGGGTTGATGGTAAAAATGTGTTGGATCTGCAAATTGGTACCCCTTGTTATACGGGGGGGTACACGGGCAAGAAAAATTTTGACCGGAGTCTGTGCGAAAACAGGATCTATTTTGATTACGTTCACCCAACACAAATTGTTCACTGCTGGGTAGCCTATTTTGCCCATCAAGCTCTTGAGCAGTCGGGCATTCGCACGCGTGATCCACTCGAAGCGCAGCAGCAGCGTAAAGCCTACTGCCTAACTCGAGAAAGGGATTGTCGGCAAACCCTGCCCGACGACAATTTTCTGATCTCTACTTGTCCAATTCAATAGGGTTTGTCAACATGGTTGTGCAAGGCCAAAAATGTTTTGTGTTTGGCATGAAGAGCTATAGAAGCTGTGGGTAACAAGAGCAGGGCACTTGGTCTATTGGATAAATAGAGTTATGGTGTGCGTAGCGCTTGAAGTTGTTGTAACGGAATACAAAACATGACATCGATCAAACGCACATTGGTGGCGGCCTCGTGGGTGAGTAACCCGATTGCTTATCAGGTATTGGGGATCTGTTCGGCTTTGGCTGTCACGGTGCAGCTCGAAAAAAGCTTGGTCATGGGGGTAGCCCTCACTGGGGTGCTGTGTTGTAGCAATGTGGTGATTGCCCTATTGCGCAACCATATTCCACACCGCATTCGTATTATTGTGCAGCTGTCGGTTATTTCTGGCTTGGTCATTATTGTGGATCAGCTCTTAAAAGCATACTACTACGAAATGAGCAAAGAGCTGTCGGTGTTTATTGGCCTCATTATCACCAACTGCATTGTTATGGGTCGTGCCGAGGCCTTTGCCATGTGCAACCCACCTGTGGCGGCGTTTTGGGATGGTTTGGGCAACGGCTTAGGCTATGCCTGGGTGTTGGCTATTGTGGGAGCGGTGCGCGAGCTGTTGGGTGCCGGTACGCTGCTGGGCTACAGCATGGTTCCACAAGCTTGGTATGACATGGGCTATGTCAACAACGGCCTCATGGTGCTATCGCCAGCGGCTTTTATCTTTTTGGGCTTAATTATTTGGGGCTGCAAAGTGTTGGGCGGCGCTCAAGGAGAGGAGAGTTAGCGCCACATAGCGCCACATGATGCAACCAGATCAAAACCATGCAAACCCTAACCCATCTGCTTAGCATTGCCACCACGGCAATTTTTATCGAAAACATCTTATTGGCCTATTTTTTGGGCATGTGCTCGTTTTTGGCGCAGTCAGAGCGCGTTGACAAAGCCATGGGGCTGGGGCTGGCTGTGGTGTTTGTGCTGACCATTACGGCGCCAATTAACTGGGTATTAAGCCACTATCTGTTGCGCGAGGGGGCATTGGCTTGGTTGGGGCTGCCCTATGTCGATTTGAGCTTCTTGACATTTATCTGTTTTATCTCGGTGATTGCTGCGGTGGTGCAGCTGGTTGAGATGCTGATGGAGAGGTTTCATCCGCGGCTGTACAGCGCATTGGGCATTTTTTTGCCGCTCATTGCGGTCAACTGCGCCATTTTGGGTGTGTCGCTGTTTATGAATCAGCGCGACTACAATTTTGTCGAAACATTGGTGTTTGGCTTTAGTTCGGGCATCGGTTGGCTGTTGGCGATTTTGGGCATGGCCTCTATTCGCGAAAAGATCGCCTGCTCCGATATCCCCAAAAATTTGCGTGGGTTGGGCATTACCATGATTACAACGGGCCTTATGGCTATGGGGTTTCTCTGCTTTGGTGGCATTAAGCTGGTGAAAGAGGAGAAAAAGCCAGTTGCAAAAACTTCGCAAGTGATTATATACAATAAAGAGGGCAGTGTGCGATGTTCGTAACAGTCATTGCCGGTGTTGCTGTTTTTAGCGGGGTGATTTTGCTGCTCACCCTGGCACTGCTGCTGGCCGAAAAAAAACTGCTGCCACAAGGCAAGGTGAGCTTAACCATCAACGACGACAAGCAGCTGCAGGTGCAGCCGCAAGGCACGCTGCTGGCGGCGTTGGCCAATGAGGGTATTTTTGTGCCATCGGCTTGTGGTGGCGGTGGCACCTGCGCTATGTGCAAGTGCAAAGTGCTGACTGGTGGTGGCGAGCTGCTGCCCACCGAGCAGGGGCTGGTATCGCGCAAAGAGGCCAAGCAGCATGTGCGTTTGGCATGCCAGGTGAAGGTGCGCAATGATATGGCGGTGCAGGTGCCCCAAAGTATTTTTGCTGTCAAGCGCTACAGCGCTACGGTAACATCCAACGACAATGTCTCGACCTTTATTAAGTACCTCAACATAACATTAGACGATGGCCAGCAGCTCGACTTTGAGGCAGGCGGCTATATTCAAATCGATGTGCCGGTGGGGGAGTATGACTTCAAACATTTCGATATTCCCAAGCAGTACCGTCATGAGTGGGATACATACAATCTGTGGCGTTACAAAGCGCAGGTACAAGAGCCCGTGTTTCGCGCTTACTCCATGGCCAACCACCCAGCTGAGGGCAACCGTGTCAGCCTCACGGTTCGTATTGCCCCGCCACCGCCAAACAGGCCCACTGCGCCGCCAGGGCTATGCTCTAGCTACATTTTTGCTCTCAAAGCTGGCGACAAGGTGCAGCTGTCGGGGCCCTATGGCGAGTTTTTTATTAAAGATACCGATCGCGAGATGGTGTACGTAGGGGGGGGGGCCGGTATGGCGCCTATGCGCAGCCATCTGTTTCATCTGTTTCATACGCTAAAAACCAAACGCAAAGTCACCTTTTTTTATGGCGCACGCTCACTCAAAGAGAACTTTTTTGCTGAGGAGTTTGAGGCGATACAGCAGCAGTTCCCCAACTTTAAGTATGTGCTGGCTCTTTCCGATCCACTGCCCGAAGACAACTGGCAGGGCCAGCGTGGCTTTATTCACCAGGTTGCCCGCGATACCTATTTAAAAGATCACGCAGATCCAACCGAAGTGGAGTATTATCTATGCGGCCCACCGGTTATGGTAGATGCCTGTAGCGAGATGCTGACCGAGCTAGGTGTTGAAGAGGAGATGATTGCTTTTGATGCCTTTTAGTGGGCCTCAGCTCTTCTGATTGTGCAGTGTTGCACCATTTGTGGCAAGGTTGTGTTGCTGTTACAGTAAAGGCAAACGTGCATGCAAGGTTTGGTGCAGATGAATCCTCCAGATGTTGTTGAACTGACACTGCAGCTATGCCGTATTCCTTCTGTTACAGGCCAAGAGGCGCAAGTTGTTCGTTTTGTGCAGCAACGATTGCAGCAGTTGGGATTTAACGTTGCTTTTCAGCCAGTTGGTCATGAGCAGGGTAGGGGCAATCTGCTGGCCCATTGGCCCGATTGTCATCCACGCATTTTGCTCACCACCCACTTAGACACGGTAGCGCCCCATTTTGATCCGGTTGTTGCCGATGATCAGCAGCGGTTGATTGGGCGGGGCACTTGCGATGCCAAAGGCATTGCGGCAGCGATGATGTGTGCGGCGTGTCGGTTGCTGCAGCGGGGTCAAACAGATGTTGGTCTGCTGCTGCTGGTGGGGGAGGAGACCAACAGCGATGGCGCCAAAGCAGCTGTGCACAACTTTGCCCCCCATGTCTCTTACCTCATTGGTGGTGAGCCGACCGAACTCAAGCTGGTGCAGGCCATGAAAGGGAGTGTTGTGTTTCAGCTGCACTGCCACGGCAAGGCAGCCCACAGTGCCTATCCCCACATGGGTCACTCAGCGCTACATGATCTGGTGTTAGATATACAGCGCCTGCTATGTATCGATTGGCCATGTCACAAAGAGCTTGGTGACACAACCATCAATGTCGGTTTGCTGCAGGGTGGTTGCGCGGTGAATGTATTGGCTGCGCAGGCTGAGGCGCACGGTATTGTGCGCTGCAGTGTGCCAGCCCACCAAGTGGTTGCGCTGCTGCAGCAGCAGCTAGGTGCCGCAACGCAGCTGCAGGTGAAATCGATGTCTGACCCATTACAGCTTTATTGCCCGGCTGGTTTTGATAGCTGTGTTGTTGCTTTTGGCTCTGATATACCCTATTTAAAACAGCTGGGACCCTCTCTTTTGGTGGGGCCAGGTTGTATTCACGATGCCCATACCGATCATGAATTTGTGCTGGTTGAGCATCTACACCAGGCGGTGAAGCTGTATCAAAAACTGTGTGAGATTCTTGTGTAGAGCCAGGCTGCATCAAGCTTTGCTCAAATTTTTACATGTTTCCAGCTGCCGCGATAAAAACTCCAGGCCGTGGCACAAAAAAGCGCCACAGCATAGCAAGTTGCTGCTAGCCAGCAGCCCAACAGCCCCATGTTAAAGGTAATAGCCAACAGCCAGGCTAGCGGCACCAGGCAACCAAAATGCAACGTGAACTCGATTGCCATCACAAAGCGGGCTTTGCCTGCTCCATAAAGAGCCTGTATGAGCACCAGCGCTACTGCACCTACTGGAGCCATGATGGCGGCGGCCAAGCGCAACGGTACAACAGCCTGCTCAATAACAGCCTGCTTGGCAATACTAACCAGCTGCCCGGGCTCAGAATGAAAAAACAGCTGCAGTGTCCAGCGGGGAAACAAAAACACAGCGCCGCCCAATACAATGGCTGCATAAAAGGCCAGTAGCGCACTTTGGCGACCGTAGCGAGAGGCCAAAGAGGGTTTGCCGGCACCGATAGATTGCGAAACAAGCGTCGCTGTTGCCGAGCCAAAGGCCAAGCAGCCAATGAAAATCACCATCATAATATGGGTAATGAGGCTGGTGGCAGAGCCATTTAAATCTTTTGTTTGCTGCATCAGATCAACCCGCCCAGCAATAGCGGCAAACATGGCAAACCCTGTCATAATCACCATGGTGGCCAACCCCGACCAAAACGATAGGCGAGCAACCTTAAACGCTTTGTGCTGCGATAGATTGCTGAGGCGATACACACAAAACACTCGACGCTCTTTTGCCTGCATCGACCACAAAAACATACAGAGGCATCCAGCATAACTCGAGATCATCGAGCCCCAAGCTGCACCATCTACACCCAAAGCAGGAACACACAGATCACCCGCGCAGCGGCCAAAAATCAGCACCCAGTCAAGAAACAGGTTGAGCACACTGGAGATGACCGCCACACTCATGTGCACCCGCATACGTCCCATGCCGTTGTAAAAACCCTGGTAAGAGGCTGTCAGAGCCATACTGGGTAGCGCCAGCAAACGAATAGCGCTATAGGAGTGAGCCAACTGCCGTGTGGTAGGGCTGGCCACCATCCACTGCATGAGAGTTGGCAAAGCCTGCAGCGCCACCACAATCAACACCGCAGAGGCCACCGCAGAGACAGCTAACGAATTGGTCAACACACCACCAGCTGCCTCAAACCGATGTTCACTAAAGCGCCTGGCCGCAACAGCCTGTGTACCAATAGCAATAGCAGCCAAGGCACCGCCAAACGCCCACAACAAAATCACAGCCGACAAAACCGCAGAGCTACCCGCAATAGCCAGCTGCCCCGGCAGCCTGCCGATCATCATCAAATCCACAGTGTTGATGGCTGTTTGTGTCACCATACCCACAATGGCCGGTATGCCCAACGACACAATGCGTTTTGCCAACACAGGTTCAACCTGCCACCAAGCATCAGCGGCTGTTCCCGGGTCTTGAATGTAGGGATTGTACGGCTGCTGCTTGCCGTTGCCCTGAGTAGATGTGTTTGTTGTATTTGAGTGTTGCATGCTTTGAGAAAGTACCTGTCTGACGCAAAACTGTCAAAAATCGGCACGTAAACTTTGGTAACAGCAAGCCAAACCCAGCCAAGTTGCTTTGTGTAGCTTAACCCTACAGCAGGCAACCGCTTGCCCATTGATAGCGGCGGTTGCTAAAGATGTGTATGGAAACGACCGTTTATTTTTTTCATCTCTTAGCTGAAATTTTTCAAAAAAACAACATGAATAGGAAAAATGATCTTTTTGTTTTTAGGAAACAGGAGAGATGATCCGCATTTTTATTGAAGATTAGCTTCCATCAACTTGAGTTCAAAGAGCCTTAATTTCTTGTTGTGACAGGCCAGATGTAGCTGCAATGGTGGCTAGATCCACACCTGCTGCCTTGAGTGCTTTGGCAATTTCAATGGCTTTATTCTTTGCTCCTTGCTCATGCCCCTCTTGCAGCCCCTTTTGCAGCCCTTTTTGATGCCCCTCATCATGGCCTCGCACGTAGGTTGATTCGTAATAGCTCTGCTCATCTGCCGGTCTTTCGATGTAGCGGTCGTAGCTGCGCCGTTGTGCGTCAGAAAGTTTAAGAACATTGAGTTTTTCTGCTGCTTGACTTAAAACAAGTTGTGTGGATATCATATCTATTAAGAAGCGATCCGGCACGATGCGCTGTTACCATGGGGGTAGCAGATGTGTTGTGTCTGGCATGATGCGCTGCTGCCATGGGGGTGGTAGCGTGTCATGCCTTTTTTTTTCGAAATGCCACATGCGCTGCAAAAACGGCTCGCTATGGCACCCCTGCAGGAGCCATGGTAGTATGGCAAATAGGGCTTATGAAAAAAATCAAGCGCACAGGTAGGAGCAGGTTGTTGCCGTGTTGTCTGCTGTTGGCAGCGACAGCTGTACTATGTTGTTGTGTGCAGGGTTTAAAAAATGGCGTCTACCATGGTAAGCAGACGCAGTATCGTCTTGCTGCACCCCCTAAATCGTGGAAGGCGATTCGGGCGCGTCAAGCCAATTTGGCATGGCTAAATACAGACGGGTCGTTGCTGATGACCAACTCGCTGTGCAAGCGATCTGATGCGCCGCTGCAGGCGTTGGCCAACCATTTGTTGATGGGCATGCGTGATGTGCGGGTGGTGCGCAAACATCTCATGCAGCTGTCTGACCGACAAGCGCTGCAGCTGCATGTTGATGCGCAGCTAGATGGTGTCGCACGCAGCTTGCTGATGTTGGTGTTGAAAAAAGATGGCTGCGTGTATGATATTGTGCTGGCAACTGCGCCGCAAAATGTTGCGAAACATCAACAAACATATAATAACATGGTGGCATCGTTTGATGTAGCCAGTCGCTTAGAGGCGCTCAAGGAGCAGGCTCTGCAGTAACAGCAACCATGATGCAAGACAGATTTACCCAAACAATCTACCAAGGCGTGAGCCATCTTGGAGAGCTTTGTCGCCCATCGTTGACCTACCCGATGCAGCTGTGGCATATCAGCGTACAGTTTGCCAAAGCGTTGATGCAACGGCCGTTTGAGGGGCAGTCTTTGTTGCTTGAATGTAAAAAAATTGGTGTTGGATCGTTTTTTATCGCTGTGACCACGCTGTTTTGTGTGGGGGGGGTATTTGCTTTTCAATTTGGATTTACCATGCGCAGCCTAGGAGCGATTCCTTATATTTCGCGTGTTACAACGGTGTCGATTGTGCGGGAGCTGGGCCCGGTGTTTACCGCTTTGGTGGTGGGCGGGCGCATTGGGGCGGGGATGGCGGCTGAAATTGGCTCCATGCGTGTTACCGAACAGATCGACGCCATGCGCGCTTTGGGGGCCAACCCCTACAAAAAGCTGCTGCTACCGCGCGTGGTGGCGGCAACTTTTATGCTACCGCTGCTCAATGTTTTGGCGACGCTGGTTGGCATTTTGGGAGCCTCCTTTGTGAGCTGGATTGAGTTTCATGTTACGCCACTGTATTTTTACCACTCTGCTTTGCGTATGGTGCTCATGGGCGATCTGTTGTCTGGCTTTTTAAAACCCTTCTTTTTTGGCTTTTTTACCGCTATTATTGGCTGCTACAACGGCTTTACCTGCGCCTTGGGTACAGCTGGGGTAGGCAAGGCGACCACACATGCGGTGGTGCAGGTCTCTTTGGCTGTACAGCTGCTTGATTTTGTGCTAACGCGCCTATTTGCGCTGTTTTTGCTGCCGGCTTACTAATGGCTGTCG
>JBCCEX010000051.1:0-9075 GCA_039030035.1 Myxococcota bacterium | reverse complement strand
GATCTTCTTTGTCGCTGGCTGGCCGGCGCAAAAAACGACACAGCATATCGAGATTGATGGTTTTACCAAAGCGCCGTGGGCGGGTAATGAGCGTAACCTCACCGCCAATATCGAGAAATTCCTTGATAAACAGCGTTTTGTCGACAAAGCAGTAACCCTCTTGCCTCAACTTGGCAAAATCCGACACGCCCACGGGTAGCTTGCCCGTTGGATTGACAATGGGGTTGTGCTGCACGGTATCACTCATACCCACTATGTTACATGATAGTGTCAGCTTTTTGCGAATAAACACAGCTGCAGCATATCCATCACCTTGACGAACCCCTACATTTAATGGAACCATTGTTGTTATGTACAGCATCAAATTAACGCGGCTGTCGTGCATATGTCTAGCAGTGTGTTTATGGACAGCCTGCGATGGCGATGGCTCTGTAAAAGTGCAAGCGAGCGTCACATCGTCTCGCGCCAATGCTACCAACGGCCAAGGCTCCACAGCAAACAGATCGCAAGATGCTGCTGTGCTGGCCACCAGCATCACCACCGCAAGCAAAACCGACAAAGTTGACCTGGCAGCAGCCGTGTTACAAGGCAACGGCATGAGCAGCAACGTGAGCTCTGTCTCTCTCACAGGCTGCGGCGATAGCAAAATAAATTTGCAGCAGGGGCAACTATGGCTCTACCCCGCCACACAGCCAAAAGGCATTGTCTTGATAACACACGATCTTGTGGTGCAGCCCGAAACAGCTCTTTCCAACATCATTGAGTGGGCCAAAAGCGACCACCTCTCGGTACTCTTGCTACGCCTAGCAGGGCACCGGCAAGACAAATCAAAAGCCGCCGTTACAGCAAGCGTAGCCGCGTGGAAAAACGACGAAGAGGTTGCCCTATGCATGGCTCACCAGCTACGGCAAGCAGCTGGCCACCCCCATGTTTTTATTCTCACGCACTCCATGAGCGCCCCCCTCTTTGAGGTGGCCTCACACAGCAACAAAACCCTCGATATTTGGAACAAAAACTACGCACGCGCCGTGCACATTGCCCCCGCCCACACCCTGTTTTTTGCAGACATCGATGAGCTAGACAAAACCCTACACAAATTTGCCAAACAGTCGCAGCTACCCCTAACCGACCTATTTACCAAAGAGAACGCCGCACGCGACAAACTACCGGTACAGTGGCTGCTACATACACTCAAACTACAACAAGAGGCTCTTGAGCTACTCAGCAACAACAAACAGTCAACCGTACCCACCCTCAATATCTTCGACAAAAACGATCTACTCATTGCCCACAACCAAACCTTCCCCAAGCGCAACATGCGCTGGACCCTACAACTGCAAGAAGCACAAGAGACCCCCCACACCCTCTTTTCCAAAAAGGTATGGAACATCGCACGCGCCTTTTTCATCAACCAAACAATCCCCAAAGACGCCACCGATGATCCCAACCACAAATTCCCGGCACCCCCCAACCAAAACCTAGCCGGCAATCTACTCCGATCTCACCTACCCTCCTCCAAGTAACACCCGTTTATATCTTGTCTACCTCCCCATTTTCCCGTTGCTACCACAAAACCCCCAGCGGCATCTGCAAAAACTGCTCGTTATCGTTGTCGCCAACACACCCCACCGTACCATCCGACCGAATAAAACAAACATGATCTCTGCCTGAGGTGATGTAATCGGCTGATTCTTCTTCCATACTCTGAGAAATTAATTCTGGATCTCTATCACAGAAAACATCACCATTTATATTTCTCATACAAACGTTTCTGAAACCACAAGAAATCTCCGCTGAACCAAATGTAGTTGAACTTTGCACCTCTATATTATTTAGCAGACTTTTGTGCCGATGGTTGGTGCGAGCATAGCAACACCGGGCGACTGGGTTGTGCTACCAGCGTTAGCAGGTCGCTGTGACCCCCAATAGATCTATCTTCAAAAAAGATCTGCGGCACTGTAGACTGACCTGTTTTTTCGTATAGCCAGAGACGAGTTGCCGGATCGTTGCTCACATCGACCTCGCGGTAGTTAATGGCGTGATCTCGCAACAATTTTTTGGCTTTGATGCAGTAGGGACAGGTCGCAATGGTGTAGATCACGATATTTTTTTTGCTGGCAGTAATGTCGTTCCAACTATTTGGCGCACATTCGGTTGACACCTGCACATCGGGCTCTACCTGTTTTGTTGTTGTGCAGGCAGATATTATACAAAATACCATCAAAAAAACCTGTTTATTTTTTATAACTTTATCCATGTTTTTTAGTATAGCAAAAAAGATATGAGTTGTCAAATTTTGGACTTTGTTGTCATATGGCCGGCAGGTAAGACCTCTTTTATTTTCTATTTTCCTCCTTCGCTGTAGATGACAAACGAATTAAAAAGATCCAGCTGCTGCTTTCACTCTCTGAAGCAGCCAATTGGCAAGACTAAATGCAGGCAATTTGCCTTCTGCACGTAGTTTTTCTTCTTGTTCTTTCTTAGCCTTGGCTAGGGGTGCCATGATGTCATCGGGGTCGTAATAGATATTCTTAGAGGTGTCAAATTGGCGGGCGAGAGCAAAAACAGCAAGGTTAGCTAGCACAGCAGGAATTGCAGCATTAATGGGAATATATTGCCCTAGCGAAAGCGGCCAAATCAAGACAGTTGCTAAACCAGTAGCTGTAGCAATTCCAAACGATCGAATGCTTGAGTAGTATCCTACAAGCCCTGCAATTAAAGGAACAGCTACAATCGGTTTCCAGAAATTCATTGCTGCAAACCAAAGGGAAAAAATATTCTGAAAGCTTATAGCTACCCAAGCAGCACCGAAACCCATCAACAGTGTGGTAATTTGCGTCCACTTCAGCTCTTTATCGCCTGATAGAGGATATCTGAGTAACGGCTGAACAACATCATGCACCAGCGAAACGGCAGCTGAATGTAAAAACGAATCCGCTGAAGACATAATAATTGCAACCAATCCTGCAATACCAATACCTTTAAATCCCACAGAAAGGACTTTGTCTATTAAATAAGGAAAAGCCAGTCTGGGATCTAAATCAGGTTTTATCGCAGCAGCTCCAAGGCCAATAAGAGCGATTAGCAATGTTAACACAAACTGCAGTATGGCAACTGTTTTTAAAGCATGACAAGCTTGCTCAGCACTTTTGGCCATAAGCAAGCGCTGTGCAATTGCTGGACTCAAAGAAGGAATCGAAAATAGCATAAAAAATGTAAGACATTTCCAAATGTCTTTATGCGCAAAAAAATCAAAATGACTGACCGGAACTTTAGCACAAACACCCTTACTCCATCCAACATTTTCTAATACAGTAAAAGCGAGTAAAGGAACAATAATAACCAACGCTGCGAATTGAATAATATCAGTTGCCGTAACGGATCTAATACCGCCAACAGATGAATAAACTATCACAATTCCACTACCTACTAAAACACCCCACAAATGAGGCATGCCAAGAAAATAATGCAAAAAGTACCCAATCGAACTAACCTGTAACCCAACAATACCCAATTGCACAAAAGCACCGGCCGCTCCTATGATGACTTGTCCTGGTTTGCCATAAACACTTCCCATAACCTCACCAATAGAGAGCTTTTCACGAAATCGGTTTATGTAGGGTACAATGTAATAGGCCACCAAAACCCTCTCACAGGCGCAACCAAACCCAATACACATCCAAATAAGACCTTCGGCAAAAACCTTCTCGGCCGAACCCATAGTAGTCCCTGCACCCACCACGGTAGCAAAAAACGTTGCCACCAACACAGGTGCCGTCAGCCTTTTACGATCACCAATCACATAATCTTTCATGGTCTTGATACCGCGGCTGGTAACAAGCCCGACAATAAGAGTCAATAATAAATAAGCAGCGACAATAGCAAAATCAAGCGTTAGATACTGTTGCATCCTTCTCCTGTCAATAAAACAGCTGCTATGCAGCCATTTATTAGGTTGACCATCTGTTGTCTACAATGACAAAACACGAGAATGACTATACGACAGAAATTGAAATATGTAAATGTTAATCTGGGTGCACCATTGCAGCCCATTGGATTCTAGCAAGCGGTCAATGAATACTTTTTTCAACCCAAGAGCAATCAAGGTTTTACATCGAGATTAGGGTTGGCTAAACAAGATGTGATCGCAGTGGCGGGTTATCTGCTGTGGTGTAAGAGGGGAGCGAAATGGCCTGCTGCTTTGCTAGTGCAATGAGGGTGCTCATGCGCATAGAGCCATCTAAATACAGATGTAGATCGGCTTTGGGCAGCTGCTGTAGCAGCTGTGGTGACACAATACGACTGTTTGTCACGCGCTTTGATATAGCTGGTCAAACTGACTTTTGTACATGTCATAACAGACACCGCGCTTGACTTTGAGTGTGGGGGTGAGCTGTTGGCCAACAACCAAATCGTGATCCAAAATAGCAAACTGCTTGATCTGTTCGTGACGAGGCAGCTGCTGGTTGACTGCAGTCACACTTTTTTGTATAGCTGCACGCACAGCAGCATGCTGTGTGAGCTGCTGGTAGGAGCCTGTTATCTGTTTTTGCTGTGCCCAGGCCAGCAAGGCATCTGGTTCTAGCACAATTAGAGCGGTTAAAAATGGCTTTTTGTCGCCGTACACCACCGCATGGCCAATAAGAGAGGAGTTGGCCTTGACAGCCATCTCTACCTTTTGCGGGGCAATGTTTTTGCCGCCGGCTGTTACAATCAAATCCTTTTTGCGATCGGTAATGTAAACAAAACCATCTTGGTCGATGTGGCCAACATCGCCGGTACACAGCCAACCCTCACTAAAAACCTCATCGGTGATGTTTGACTGATGCCAGTAACCGGTAAAAATAGCATCGCCGCGTGCCAAAATTTCACCATCGTCGGCAATGCGCAATCGGGTACCAGGCATCACCTTGCCAACGGTGCCAACACGCCGATCGTTGGGCAGGTTAAAGCAGATGGGGGCTGTGGTCTCTGTTAAGCCGTACCCTTCGCAAATCACCACGCCAATATCTTCAAAAAACTGCCCCACCTTTTTAGACAGAGGCGCTCCTCCCGATACAAACAAGCGCATGTTACCACCAAAACGCTCGCGCAGCTGTGCCCCCATTTTTTGGAGCACAAGCCTGTGCGCCAGGCGAAAGATCAGCCGCTGCCACAAATTGGCTACTTGGCCATCAGCAACTCTTTGGGCATGCTGGGCGCTGACAGCAACGGCCCAATCGATCAAACGCGATTTTAGCCAGGGGGCCGATGCGGCTTGCTGCATAACACGCATACGCACCTTTTCAAATACACGCGGCACACATGCCATCATGGTTGGGTTCACCTCTTGCATGTTGTCGATAACCCGATCCATGTTTTCGGCAAAAACAAGCAGATGGCCTGTTTGCAGCCAGGCAATCTCTAAAAATCGAGCGAAGATATGCGACAGCGGCAAAAACAGCAGCTGCACATCGTTCACAGTAATCAGCTGCATCTGCTCAATGGTCTTGCCTTGATGCAACAGATTGTGGTGGGTAATCATGGCACCACGCGGCCGGCCGGTGGTGCCTGAGGTGTAGACAATCGTGGCCAAATCGGCGGCTTGTAGCTTTTTGTGGGGGCTGCTGGCCAACAACGCATCGGGGGCGGTTTGCTGTATGTGGCGCCAATCAACCAGTTGCCTATTTTGTAGCTGCTGTTTGTCGGTCTTACTATAAGAGACAATCACCTTGAGCTCAGGCGTTTGCGATAAAATCGACGCAACTTTTTGTAGCTGCTGCTCATCTTCAACAAACAGCAGCTTTGCACCGCTATCTTGCAAAATAAAGGCGATCTCTTCGGGGGTATTGGAGTGGTAAATCGGCACACCGCAGCCCCCTGCTGCCCAAATGGCCAGATCGGTTAAGGTCCACTCCAAGCGGGTATTGGCAACAATAGCAACTCGATCGCCTGGCTGAATGCCTAAGTTGATCAACCCAGCTGCAATGCTTTCGACCTGCTGCTGCAGCTGCCTCCACGATATGCTAACCCAACGGTCTGCCTGTTTGTGCTTAACAGCTGCAGCAGTTGTATATTTGTCAACACTTTGCAAAAAAAGTTCATACACAGAAGAAGCCATTTTATCCTCCTGCTTAATTAACAATTTGGCACCCTCTTTTATTCATTTGTATCACGGCAACAACAATTTATGCCGCATTTTTCAACCGTACAATCTGGGGCGGATACCCATGCATAATAGATTGCTGTGTCACAACAACCTCTTTGACAAAATCGTCACCCGCAACTGTGTAGATGACCTCACCCATAATCTCCTCAAGGGCTCCTCGAAGCCCTCTAGCTCCCATTTTGCTCTTTTTGCCCTGGTGTGCCAAAGCCTTTAAAGCCTCATTTGTAAAACGCAAATCAATACCATCTATGCGAAACAGGCTCTGGTACTGCTTAATCAGCGCGTTTTTGGGAGAGGTTAACACACGTAAAAAATCCTCCTCGGTCAAGGGATTCAGCAGCGTTGCCATGGGCAATCGACCAACCAGCTCTGGAATGAGACCAAAACGAACAAGATCTTGCGGCTGAACAGATAGAGGCATGCGGCTGTGTGAAAAATTTTTCATCGCCGCTGCTTGATGGGGTGCGGCAAATCCTAGTGATCGTTTTCCCATGCGCTGCCGCATAATCGACTCCAAGCCACAAAAGGCTCCGCCACAGACAAACAAAATATTGGATGTATCAATCTGCACAAAATCCTGTTGCGGATGTTTGCGGCCACCGCGAGGAGGCACGTGACAAACACTCCCCTCCAGCATTTTGAGCAGAGCCTGCTGCACACCTTCGCCCGACACATCGCGTGTGATACTGGCGTTTTGTGCTCTACGAGCAATTTTATCAAACTCATCAATGTAGACAACACCCTTTTGGGCCTTGGCAATATCGCCTCGTGCTGCAGCAATGAGACTGACCAAAACACTGTCGACATCCTCACCCACATAGCCAGCCTCTGTAAGCGTTGTGGCATCTGCCATGGCAAAGGGGATATCCAATACATGCAGTAAAAATTTAGCTATTGCTTGTGCCAACAATGTTTTACCTGTGCCTGTAGGCCCTATTAGCAATACATTGCTTTTTTGCAGTTGAATATGTTGCGCAGCAGCATCGCTTGCAGCAGATTGTTGATGCTCATTTTGTTGCAATCTTTTATAGTGGTGATAAATTGCCACCGACAGCGTTTTTTTGGCGCGCTCCTGGCCAACCACATACTGATCGAGAACACGACACAAATCGGCAGGCTGTGAAAAATCGGTTGGAAAGCCGTTGCCTTTTTGTGCAGCGGTATGAGCTGCAAATGGTTTGCCTTGAGGCCCTAACAAAACCTGTTTACAAGAGATAATACACCGCTCACAAATCGTAACACGTGCCCCAGCAACCATCTTTCTTATTTCGTGATAAGGCCTATCGCAAAAAGAGCATGTTTCAGCTTTGCGTCGTTTCTTTACCATCTTGTTCCTCGTATCAGCACAAGCTTAGGTTTTTGCTGGTCGGGGGCGTTTAGCAACAATCTGATCCACAACACCATAAGCGACAGCATCTTGTGCATCGAGATAGTGATCTCGATCGGTCTCTTTTTCAATCTGCTTTACAGCCCGGCCGGTGTGCTGTGAGATAATTGTATTGAGCATCTGTTTGTTTTTATCGACTTCGCGCGCCTGAATCGCGATGTCACTCGCTTGACCATGAAATCCTCCGGTAGGCTGGTGCAGCATCACACGGCTGTGGGGCAAAATAAAGCGCTTTCCTTGAGCACCAGCGGCCAATAGCACAGCTCCCATAGAGGCTGCCATGCCGACACAAACTGTTGAAACATCGCATTGAACATACTGCATCGCATCGTAAATAGCCAATCCAGCGCTTACAGAACCACCGGGAGAATTGATGTAGAGCGTAATATCTTTTTCTGACTCCTCACTTTCTAAAAACAGCAGTTGTGCCACAATCGAGTTTGCAACCGGATCGTCTACCTCGCTGCCGAAAAAAATAATGCGGTCTTTCAAAAGACGAGACCAAATATCGTACGCTCTCTCACCACGAGGGGTCTGTTCAATCACTGTCGGCGGAAAATTCATATGGCTTCTGTACTCCTATCCAAATAGCTGTAACCCGTAACGCACCACCAACGGCGCAATGACAAGAGAAACAACGCTCATCAGCTTGATTAAGATATTCAGCGAAGGCCCTGCTGTATCTTTAAAGGGATCACCGACAGTGTCTCCTGTAACAGCTGCCGCATGCTTCGATGAGCCTTTGCCGCTATTTTTATCGCTGCTTTGCGGCTCCTCCTCAATCTGTTTTTTGGCGTTGTCCCATGCACCACCCGCATTAGACATAAAAATCGCCAACAACACACCCGAAGAGGTTGCGCCAGCCAAAACACCCCCCAGCATAAGGCCGCTGCGATCCAAAAAACCGGCAATCAGCGGCACCACAATAGCCAATAACCCCGGTAGCACCATCTCACGAATGGCAGCAGAGGTTGAAATATCGACACACTTGGCATACTCAGGCTTGGCATCGCCCTGCATTAAGCCGCTGATTTCGCGAAACTGACGGCGTACCTCTTGAATCATATCAAATGCAGCACGGCTTACAGCATTCATTGCCATTGATGAGAACAAAAAGGGTAGCATGGCTCCCATAAACACCCCGGCCATCACATGCGGTTGGCTAACATCAATCACAATATCTGTTGCTGTTTTGCCCAACAACACAGCCAGCTGGGTTTGATAGGCACTAAACAAAGCAAACGCCGTCAATGCAGCAGAGCCAATCGCAAATCCTTTACCAATAGCAGCTGTTGTATTACCAACCGCATCGAGGTTATCGGTGCGCGAACGTACCTGCTCACCCAAACCAGCCATCTCGGCAATACCACCGGCATTGTCGGCAATGGGGCCATATGCATCTACCGCCAGCTGAATACCGGTGGTTGAGAGCATGCCCAAGGCGGCTAGCGCAATGCCATATAGGCCGGCACAGCCGTTAGCAACCAAAATTGCCAACACAATAAACACAATTGGCCAGGCCGTTGAGCGCATTCCCACT
>JBCCEX010000050.1:0-9459 GCA_039030035.1 Myxococcota bacterium | reverse complement strand
TGATATTGGAGGTCTAGAACTGTATGGCAACCGCGTTGGTAACGTTCTTTGTCCACAATCCTATTTTTAGCAAAAACTTGCTGCTAAAGCCATTCCGCCTAAAAGGCGAAGGTTTGTCACCGGCCCGTTGGAAATAAAAGAAGAGAGATAAGATATTTTTGTCATTGTTTTTCGGTATATGAATTGATAGAATTTGAGCAGCACGTAGGTCGACAGGCTTGCGTGTTAGTACTTCTCCATTGGAGTACGTCCGGGGTCTCCTGCATTCTCGAGGTGTGGGAGATCCTTGCCTCGCCTTATTTTGCATGGCTCTTGCAAATTTTGAGAAACTACTATAAGTTAAAGATGTAGTCAGGAAGGCCTGACTGCAAAGGACAGAACAATGGAGAAAAAATGAAACCAGAAACGACAGTTAATAGAGGTCGTCAATCGAAACTCCAGCAGACAGGTGCCGATGGTCCCTTCGTGTGCGCTGAGCAGACAAATACTGCATAGGCGCGGGATCGCAAATTTGAAGGCGCAAGTGCCCACGGGAGTGGTGTGCGCTGCATAAATTAGGAGAACGAGCGGCGTGCACCTGTGGGTTTGTTGTGTACAAACCTGCGTTGGTTGTGCCTAGCTTCTTTGCATTCCGAGCATTTTCATGTATTGATGGGCAGCTTTTCGGCTGTTGTTGATGACATGAGTGCTTGTTTTGCATCGCTTGGCTGCGCCGCCGTTTGGAACTTGTTGAAACGGGAATCCTAGTTTGAAGGAGGTTAGAGAGATGAAACGGGATGTATTTAAAACGATCGGCTGCAGGATGCAGGAGATCGATAACCAACAGTGGCGCTTTACCAAGTCGTTTACGCGCGGCGATTTTTGTAATTGCTTGACGTATCGCATTGGTAAGGAATCCTTTGAGATGGCGCAATATCAGCTGTTGGAGGAGCTGCTTAAGGTTGTTTATGACCGCGGTTGGGATCGCTTTGTAATCCAGACTCTGCAGCGACAAAGGAGTAAAAGGCAAGAGGGTTTTTCACAAGCGATTGTGTCTGACACAGCTCAAACATCAAACGGGCGAGGTCAGCAATGAGAACGATGAGACTGAGGGAAATCGGGATCCTGCTGCTGCAAATAGACATAGAACAATGCCAGTTGGTACGCTTGTTGCCGGAAAATGGGTTAGGGCCGATGCAAGCCTATAAACGTGAATTCAAACGTATCGAGAAGATGCAGAACTAATAGAGTAAGCACCTGAAGATGCCTTTCTGTGCTTTTTTAATGCGTCAGCCCTGGCTGCGATCGCTCAACATGAACAGCTTTTAGAAATGTATGTTATCATGGTGGCACCCGTAACAATTTCGATCGACTTCCTAGAATTGACAAGGCAAAAAGATGCCTTACGTTGACAGCTCGCCATTTTACGGCATGCTATAAATATGTATCAATGTCAAACAGTATGATAGAGCAAGATTTATTTCAGGGCAGTTTTGCGGATTTCGCGCTGCCAACGCAATTGCAAGAGGGTCTAGAGCGCATGGGCTACGAGAAGCCGACGCGTGTGCAGAGTGAAACCTTTCAGCCGGTCTGTCAAAAGCAGGATCTCATTGTGCAAAGCCACACCGGATCGGGCAAAACATTGGCCTTTTTGTTGCCGTTGGCAATGCAGATCGACACCGGTGTTACCACGCCGAGTGTGTTGATTCTCACGCCCACCCGCGAGTTAACGCAGCAGGTTTACAGGCAGATGCAGCAGCTGGGGCAGGCAACGCAGATCAAAAGCTTGGCTGCTTACGGTGGTGCTTCGCTGCAGCAGCAAATTGAAGCGCTGCAGCAGGGGGTGCATATGGTCGTTGCGACGCCTGGGCGTTGCAAAGATCTCATGAATCGCGGTGAGCTTTGTGTGGATAGTGTGGCCAACTGTGTGTTAGATGAGGCCGATGAGATGCTGTCGCGCGGATTTTGGCAAGATGTCACCGAGATTTTGGATCGTCTGCCCACGCCGCGCCAAACGTTGCTGTTTTCTGCGACACTGCCGCCAGAGATTCAGCAGGTGTGTGAGCAGCTCATGAACAAGCCGCTTCATATCGATTTGTCGCAGCAGCCAAGTTCTAAAGCCTGCATTGATCATCTGCTGTATCTTGAAAACTCCGTCTGGCCTAAGCCGCGCAATTTGCTGTACATGTTGGAGCTTGCGCAGGCCAAACAGGGGATTATTTTTTGCAACCGACGCAGCGATACCGGTTTGATAGAGCGCTATCTACGCAACTTTGGCTATCATGTGCGGGCCCTCAATGGTGATATGCCACAAACGGTACGTGAAAAGGCGCTACAAGAGACGCGCGACGGCGAGCTTGATTTTTTGGTGGCCACCGACATTGCTGCGCGTGGTATCGATATTAGCAGCTTGTCGCATGTGTTTAACTACGGCCTGCCTGAAAGCGAAGAGGTGTATGTGCACCGCATTGGCCGCACCGGTCGCATGGGGAAAAAGGGTGTGGCGATTAGCTTGGCGCATAGCTGCAATCTGCCCTATCTCGATCGGCTCAGCAGCCGCTATGAGCTCACCTTTGCGCGGCATGAGTTTCCCGACGAACAGGAGATTCTCAAGCTACAGGCGCAGCGTCTGCTTGCCAGCTTGGTGCAGCAGGCAAAAAATGTTGAATGTGGCCAATACCAGGCCCTAGCGACCATGCTGCTGTCGCAACAGCAGGCCGCCGATGCCGTCGCCTTTTTGCTGCGATCACATTTTGCTGCCGCATCTGCCGCAGCCGATACCAAGCAAGATAGCGAAGCACAACAGCCGTCACACGCGCAAGAGGGCAACCGCTCTAGGCGCCGAGATAGCGCAGAACGCAAAGCAAAAACGCCCAGAACACAGCGCTCCTCGCGCAAAACGGCACAAAAAGAAGATGCCGATTCTTCGCAGGAGTCTGACCAGCCACCCGACGAACAACGCTCTTCGCGCTCCTCGCGCTCCAAACGCGGCACAGAAGAGGTGTTGTCTCGCAAAAAAAGGCAATCTTTGCGCTCTGAAAAACCTGTGCGGCTATACATCAATCTGGGTAAAGCAGATGGATTTCCCGACCTGGTTACCCTTGCGTACTACCTCAGCAACGAATCCAACGTAGACCTTGGCTGCTTTACCGGTGTGGGCAGTGTTCGAGAAGCCAGCTCACATGTGGAGATAGACCCTCAGCAGGCCGATCAGGTGCTGGAGGCTTTTCAAGGCAAGAGCTTCGAAGACAAAAAGCTGATCTGTGAGCGAGCCCAGCGAACCCGCGGCGCAGGGCGATCTTCACGCCGTTAGATTGCGCCGATTGTATATCTCTTATGCCTAACAGCAAGCCACCACAAAGCAAGCAGCCGCCAGCCGAGTTGCCCAAGGCTTACGATGCGGCACGCATTGAGCAGCGGTGGCAACAGCGCTGGTTGCAGGCCGATCTTTTTGCGGTGCGCGCTGCCGATTCGCTGCCCGCCAGCAAACCGCCTAAGGCCCCCTATGTGGTGCTGATGCCGCCGCCCAATGTAACCGGTACGCTGCACAACGGCCACGCGCTGTTTGTTGCGCTGCAAGATATTCTCGTGCGCACACAGCGTATGCGCGGCAACAATGCACTGTGGCTGCCAGGGCTAGATCACGCCGGCATCGCCACCCAAACTGTGGTAGAGCGGCAGCTGCAGATTCAAGAGGGTAAAACACGACACGATGTGGGTCGCAAAGCTTTTATCGGTAAGGTATGGCAGTGGAAAGAGCGCAACGGTGATCGCATTGTGCAGCAGCTGCAGGCCATAGGAGCTTCGGCCGACTGGAGCCGGCTGCGCTTTAGCATGGATCCGCATCACTGCGAGGCGGTTGAACATGCCTTTGTACAGCTGTGGAACGATGGATTGATCTACCGCGGCCAGCGCTTGGTCAACTGGGATGTTGGCAGCCAGACAGCTATCAGCGACGAGGAGGTACAGCATGTGCCACGCAAGGGGCAGCTGGTCTATTTTACCTACCGGCTTGTCTGTGCCCCATCTGCAACAGCTGCAGCAGATGCTCAACATGCCGCAAAAGATGATCCATCAAGCCAACAACATCGCGTTGAGGGGCAAGTTTCTGAGGGCATTGTTGTCGCAACAACACGACTAGAAACCATGTTGGGCGATACGGCTATTGCCGTGCACCCACACGATGAGCGCTACAAGCAGCTGGTGGGGCAGCGCGTGCAACACCCATTTTTTGCCGATCGCACCCTGCCCATTATTGCCGATGAGGCGGTCAAGCAGGATTTTGGTAGCGGTGCCGTCAAAATCACCCCCGCACACGATCCGGCCGACTTTGCTATGGGGCAGCGGCATGGCCTCGAAAGCATCTGCGTATTGGATCGCCACAGCCGCATGAATGCTGCAGCAGGGCCCTACAAAGGGCTCTCTAAGCAGCAAGCACGCGAGCGCATTGAACAAGATCTCGCCGATTTGGGGCTGCTATGCAAAAAAGAGAGCATTGAGCACAATGTGAGCGTATCGCAGCGCTCAGGCGAGGTGATTGAGCCGATGATCAGCCGCCAATATTTTGTTAAGGCGGGCCCGTTGGCACGGCAGGCCAAGCAGGCGGTCGACAGCGGCGACACGCAGATCATTCCTGGCAGCTGGAAAAAAACCTGGGATCATTTTCTCGACAACATTCAAGACTGGTGCATTAGCCGCCAATTGTGGTGGGGGCACCGCATTCCCGTGTATTATGACTTGCAGGCTCTCGAACAGGCGATTCGCAACGATGCTAAGCAGCGACAAGGCCAAAATACCCCTGCGCTAGAGGCACTGCTAGCTCATACAGCATCCCACGAGTTGCTGCGCATTGCTCTCGATACGCTCGACGATGCGCAGGTGCGCAGCTTTTGTGTGGCCTCCACCACCGATCTCACGCAGCAAGATCCCAAGCGCTATGTGCAAGAGGAGGATGTGCTCGACACCTGGTTTTCGTCGGGCCTGTGGCCCTTTGCTGCGCTGGGCTGGCCGCAAAAAACAGATGATTTAGCAGCATTTTACCCCAGTGCAGTGCTTGAAACAGGCTTTGACATCCTCTTTTTTTGGGTGGCACGCATGATGATGCTGGGGATTCATTTTATGGGCCGCGTGCCGTTTCGGCATGTCTACCTGCACGCCATGGTGCGCGATGCCCACGGCAAAAAGATGTCTAAGTCGCTTGGCAACGCCATCGACCCGCTTGATGTCATGCAGGGCTGTAGCTTGCAGCAGCTGCAAGACAAAACGCGGCAGCATCCTATTCCCCCGTCGCGCCTAGACAGTGTGCTTGCTGGTGTTGCCAAAAACTTTCCCGATGGCATTCCCGCGGTGGGCGCCGATGGGCTGCGGCTAAGCTTGGCGATTTTGTCGGGTCAGGGCCGCGATGTGCGCTTGTCGGTGCCGCGCGTGGTTGGTTACCGCTCCTTTTTAAACAAGCTTTGGAACGCCACCCGTTTTGCCTTGCCCCACATACATGCTCTTGCCCAAACCAACGCATCGACAGCATCAGCCGCCTCAACCAGCTTGGCGCAGCTGCAGCAGCGCGGATCACTGTGCGATCGCTGGATTTTGTCGCGACTGCAGCGCACCATTGCCGCTGTCAACCAGGCAGTCGACACCTACCGTTTCGATGAGATGGGGCAAACGCTGTATCACTTTGTCTGGTCGCAGCTGTGCGATTGGTATGTGGAGTGCGCTAAAGTGCAGCTGCGCGTCAACTCGCAAGACAAGCAGCCACCTGCCAGCGCGCACGTGACTGCCCAAGTGTTGCAGCATGTGCTTGAGGTCTCCATGCGGTTGCTGCACCCTGTTTGTCCATTTGTCACCGAAGAGCTATGGGCCTATGTACGCCCCAACACCGCCCAGCCGTCGCAACCGCTTTTTTGCTGCACGGCCGACTATCCGCAGCCAGATACCAGCTGCATCGATGAGCAGGCCGAAACAGATATGCAGCTGCTACAGCAGGCCGTTACACTCATTCGCGCCACGCGGCAGGAGTCTGGTGTACCGGTATCGCAAAAACTGCCGGTTATTTTGCTGACCGACACCGCCAATAACCAGCAACTGCTACAAAACCACACCGCCCTCATCACCCAGCTAGCCCACGCCCAAACAATGCAGGTACAGCTGCGCGGCCAATGCCCACTACCAGCCACGGCCCACACCAACCCATCGCCTCATGTCGATGCTGTGCTGCTGCTAACCGAGGCCAACAGTCAACGCCAGCAGCAGCGCCTGCAGCAACAATTCAACAAAGTCAGCAAAGAGCTTGCCGCTGTGCAAACAGCGCTCGACAACCCCCGTTTTGTCAGCGGCGCTCCAGCCAATGTGGTACAGGCCAAACGGCAGCAGTGCCAGCAGCTGCAAAGCCAAGCAGATAAGCTGCAAAATTGCTTACGGCAGTTTGATGCCAGCTAGGGCTTAGCCTACGCCTTTGCCCCAAAAAAATATTGTGTTGCCTGTGTCAGGAGATACTCTGTTGCTTGTGTCAAGAGCGTGCAGAGCAAATGCTAGGATTGAAGGGCTTGTCATGATATAACATGATAAATATGAGTGATACCATGCAAGACAACCCCATTGTCAATCCAAGTGGTAAAATACCGGTGGGCGTGTCGGATTTTGCCAAGTTAAGGCAAGAGGGTTACTGCTTTGTCGACAAAACGCTGTTTATCAAGGAATTTCTCGATATTGGCGCTGAGGTCACACTCATCACCCGCCCGCGACGGTTTGGTAAAACCATAAATCTCGATATGCTTTGTCGTTTTTTGCGCCGGCCGGCCAGCGACAAAGAGGATCTATTTGAAGGGCTGGCTATCAGCCAAGCGGGCCGGAAGTATCAGCAAGAGCGCGGCAAGCGACCGGTGTTGTTTATCTCGCTTCGTGCCGTTAAACAAGACAATTGGGACGACGGGTTTTGGAAGCTACGCAACCTGCTAGCAGACTTGGTTGAAGAAACCTGCAAAGATGCGCCCGTGGATCAACTATCATCCGGACAGCAGCGTATTTTAAAAAGAGTGACACAAGAACAAGCTTCTTCTGTCGAATGTGAAAAAACCTTATTGATTTTAACAAAACTACTCACTCTCAAGCACAACGGTGTAGCACCGTGGGTCGCCGTCGATGAGTACGACGCCCCCATGCAGGCTGCTTATCAGTACAACTACTATAAGCAGATGCGCAATCTTATGAAAGGCCTGTTGGGCGATTGCCTCAAAGATGGCCGTTTTTTACATCAAGCCGTGCTCACAGGTATTTTGCGTGTTGCCAAAGAGGATATCTTCTCTGAGCTCAACAACCCCGGTATTTATGGTGTACTCGATCAACCCTATGCATCGTGGTTTGGCTTCACCGAACACGAGGTTAACCAACTCCTGCAACAAAGAGAACACTCCGAGCGCCTTGAATTGGTGCGCCAAGCCTACAATGGCTATCGCTTTGGCGCAGATCAACCGCTGATGATCTACAACCCCTGGTCGGTGATCAACGATCTGGGCAAACCAACATCTCAGCCAGGCCTGCACTGGGTTAACACCAGCGACAACCATCTCGTACATCGGCTATTGACACAGGCCGATACCGAGATCAAAAAGGGGCTGCACGAGCTGCTATCAGCCACAACACAGCACGCCACCACGCAAATTGTACAAGAGCATGTGCCGCTGCGTGAAGTTGTAAAAGACAACAAAAACCTCTGGGGGCTACTGCTGGCTAGTGGCTACCTGACCGCCGCACACGCACGCGAAAACCCCGATGCCGACAACAAAATTGTACAGCTGTGCATTCCCAACAACGAGGTACGGCGGCTTTACAGCGGCCTGGTCAACAGATGGTTGCGGGGGTTGGCTCAAGGCATTAGCGGCACAGCTGTGGTCGATGTTTTGCTCAAAGGGGAGATTCAAGAGTTTGCCGAAGAGTTCCAAGAGTTTGTGCTAGAGAGCGTCAGCTTTTTCGACACCGGCGGCAAACAGCCCGAGCGGTTTTACCACGCTTTTGTGCTGGGCATGCTGCAGCATCTGCGCGATCGCTATATTATCGAGTCGGAACAGACCAGCGGCTTAGGACGCTATGACTTAGCCTTAGAGCCCAAAGATAAAAGCCAACTTGGCTTTGTGTTTGAGTTTAAGCGTGCCCTGCAAGCAGAGAGTTCCCTGCAGGCTTCTGCTCAGAAGGCCCTGCAGCAGATTCAGCAGCTGCAATATCACACCAACTTGTTTAAGCGCGGTGTGCAGCGGGTGATTGCTTTGGGCATGGCCTTTAAGCACAAGCAGGTAGCCATTGCCCATACCGAGCTTACGCAATAGGTAGATAAGGGATCTGTTTGTCAAAGAAGATACAAGAGAAGATTAGAAAAGCTTTTAAATCGTCAAGCCTCTGGCGACTGCTGCAGTGCGCTACCAATGTACATGGCCTGCCCCAGTGTAAAGACAGCCAGCAGGCCCATGGTGCCAAACACCTTGAAGTTAACCCAAGCAGGGGTGCTCATGCTGTAGGCAACAGCAAGATTGGCCGCTCCCAAACAGGCAAAGAAAATCGACCAGGCCAGGTTGAGCCGGCGTAGCATCGCTTGGGGCAGCTGCAGCTGTTGCGACTGCAGCAGCCGTTCAAACAGCGGTTTGCTGCCAACAAAGTGGCTCACAAAAAAGGCGATGGCCACCACCCAAAAAAAGATGGTCGGTTTCCATTTAACAAATAGTTCATTGTGCGTGAGCAGCGTGATGCCGCCAAACAGCAACAGCAGTGCGGTAGAACCCAACTGTAGGTGAGTGGGGGATTTTTTTTGCCGCACCTTTTGCCACACCAGCCCCAAGGGGGCCAGCACCATCAGCACAGCGAGGGCGACATACAAATCCCATATTTGAAAAGAGACAAAAAAAGCGAGCAGAGGAATCCATTCGGCCGGTTGCATAATGTATTCATGGCAAAAAAACCGGTTCAATGCAAGTCTAACTCCTGCTCACTTACATTCCGCACATGATTCTTATAGTCTTTGCATACACCTTTTTGATTTTTCAAATTTTTGTTTTTCATTCTTCGCGGGCAAGAATAATTCGATTTTTTCTCTCCTAGTATGGCATAGCAAAAGCACTATAACTTCAGATTTTCGCTTGCTTTTCCTGCTGCTAGGTTCTTAAAAAAATCAAAACAGATGTGCGGAATGTCAGAACCCAAGCCATCCCAGATCCCATCATCCAAACGTCCTTAGATCGTGATCGCACCAAATATGATCACATAATAGATATAAGCTGGCGTCATGATGTAACATGGTGGGTATGAGTGATACCGTGCAGAACAACCCCATTGTTAATCCAACCGGCAAAATGCCGGTGGGCGTGTCGTCCGCCGGTTGGTCGTAGCCGAACGGCACCGACCGGCGGGAGCCGGTCAGCCGTGACCGGAGGATCTTGCCGGCCTGGTTCCGGGGCAGGCCGGTGGTGTACACGAACTCTCGCGGCAGCTCGTGGG
>JBCCEX010000049.1:0-9507 GCA_039030035.1 Myxococcota bacterium | reverse complement strand
GAATGAAACATTTGCTCAATCTCTCGCATGGTTTGGCTCAAAAATACAGTTCCTTTGTCAGAAAAGTAGTGTTGTGGTGGGCCATATACCAGAATTAGTTCGTTAACAACAGCTTTTGCAACAGTAGTTGCATCTTGTTTCGGCATTGGCACTGCTATGGCGTAACGGCTAAGATAGTCTGTTATAACAAGCAGATAGAGATTTCCACGATTTGACCTAATTCCGGCATTCCAAATGTCGATGCCCACCATCGCAAACGGAGTGTCAGGTGGAACAATGGAGGACAGGCTAGGATTTGTCGCAACCGGCAGGAATTTCGCTTGTTGACAAACTGTGCAGGATTTCACGAAATCAATAACGTCTTTCATCATGTTAATCCATTTATATTTTCTGAAAATTTTCCTGTAGGTGAGATGGATGCCATAATGTCCTTGACCATTATGAACCTCTTTGAGAACACATTGGACGAGGGAAAACGGTACTAAGATCTGCATGTTGTTGGGATTTTCTTTGTCAAATTCTACTAGGATCTGCCCTAGCAGAGCACAAGAATTAGCATGGTCCCGGATTTTTCTTGCTTCCGGTAGTTCAGAGGGTAATGATCCATCCTCCAGAAATCTGTAGAGTGGTCCAAGCCTTTGATCATTTTTCTGATGCTCGCCAAAGTCAGAGGGAGAAATGTTTGGCACAGCATCAACTGCATGGACTGTTTGTTCCCGAAGTTTGATGTCGGAAACCTTAGCAGGGGTTCGAGAAAGAAAATCCGCAATGCGATTTTGAGTACCCGGAATGTAATGAACCTTGACATTAAAATCCTGGAATTTCAGTGTCCATCGTAACAACCGTGGACTGCTGTTAGCGGCTGATTTTCCACGCAAAATGTGCACTAAAGGTGCGTGATCAGTCAAAACATGGATTTCATGACCGTAGATGATATATCGGAAATGTTTGAGAAACTGAACCACTGCCAGTGCCTCACGTTCGACTTGTGGATAATTCCTCTGTGCTGCATTGAGAGTTTTACTGGCGTAGGCAATGGAGTGAAGATGGCCAGCGCTGTCCGTTTGGAGTAGGACACCACCAAGTGCATAATTGCTGGCGTCAGTTGCCAAATAAAAAGGAAGGGTGTAATTGGGTGCCCTTAGAATAGGAGCAGATACGAGCTTAGACATCAAGGTATCAAATGCTTTCTGACATTGATCATTCCAAACAAATTCGCTTCGTTTCTTCGTCAACTCAACCAGTGGCTTGGCAATCTCGGCATAATGAAAAACAAAACGTCTAAAATAGCCAGTAACCCCGAGAAAAGACATGACCTCCTTTTTGTTCTTCGGAGGGTTTAGATCTACAATCTTGCTGATTTTACTTGGGTCCGGCTTAATCCCGTGTTTCCCAATGAGATGCCCCAGATAAGGTAATTCAGTTTGAAACAGCCTGCACTTGTCCAAGCGCAGTTTGATCCCGGCATCAAGTAATCGCTGGAAAACTTGTTCGAGGTCCTTGACGTGCTCTTCAAATGTGGGTGACAGGATAATAGTATCGTCCAAATATACCAACACTCGGTCCCAGGTGAGTCCTTGAAGGATGAGGTCCATCGCCTTCTGAAATGTTTTTGGGGAGCCTGAGAGCCCCATAGGCAGACGTAGGAACTCGTAATGCCCGTTGTACACCGAGAAACCGGTTTTTGGAATATCTTTTTCGTCAATCTCAATCTGATAGAATCCCCAACGTTGATCTAACGCAGAAATGTACATGGGCGATCCAATGTGGGACAACAAATCGTCAACCCTGGGCATAGGGTAAGCTTCATTGACGGTCATTGCATTTATACCACGGAAGTCGGCAATGAATCGTGTGCCACCGTCTTTCTTCCCTACGAGAAACGTAGAAGCGGACCAAGGGCTGGAACTTTTACGTATAATCTTCGTGCCTAGCATGGAAGAAACATGTTTGTCTACTTCCTTTTGCTCCGACTGAGCCGTTCGGAACGGCTGCTGCTGTATCGGTCGGACATTGGGGTCTTCCAGAATAATTGCATGTTTAACCACCTTAGTATGCCCGACATCGAACAATCCTCTGGAAAAGAGTGGATCAAATTTTCCTAAGAGGTTCAATGCAATTTTCCGCTGGTTCGCTGTGAGATGCGAGGGCAGAGAGACTTCTTTTACAGAAGCACTTGGAAGAGCAGATTTCCGATTTTGATTTTTCGTGCGCTTCGCAACAGGAACAGTATCATCTTCAGGATCATGAATAGTGCCAATTATTGCATTCTCTGGAACTGGAATCTCAACACTGGTAGGATTGGCCACTTCAATTACCATTTCTGCATTTGGATGGTGGAGTTTGTTATGTAGAGAAGCAGCAATATAAATACCATGCTGATTTTCAAACCGGCGACTTGGCTCGAAGAGAATGGGCCCTTTGGTGGCTGAAGTATTGCACACAGTAACAGGCAAAAGTTTATAGGATCGGGGTGGAACCACATTAGCCTTTGTTAACACAGAAAGAGGAGATGAAAGGGAGGAAACAAACTCGGGAGGAAACTCGAGGGGTTGAGCCAACGGTGTATTGCGGGTTTCTGTGACAATAGGACAAGAATGTGGACCAAAGGAGCACAATTGTCTGGTCCAATCGATATGCAGTGAGCCAAACTTTTGCATAAAATCAATGCCCAGTAACGCTGGAAATTGGAGCCCTTTTACCACAAGAAATGGCACCGCCAAGGTTTGATGTCCGACACGAACATGTTTCACGGTAGTGCCCAAAGACTCGAGCTTGCTTCCGTCTACCGAAACAGCCATAACATGAGGAGAGAGCATCCTTGTGGGATTCTTTTCATATTCAGCAATATCGAGAATATTGATAGCACTACCTGTGTCTACTAGGCAATACACACGAGCATTGTCGAGTTTCACCGTGACGACAGGATTCCGTGAAGTCACAGACACCATCGCAATTTTAATATTCCCATTGTGACGTTGGTTGATGTGCCTGGGTTTTTGCCTGGCGTTGCCCAAGAGCATGGTGGTATTATTCGCCATGGAGCCAAGCTGCTGTTTGCCTATGCCGAGGCAACTGTTGCAAAGGTTACTGTTGTGCTGCGCAAAGCCTATGGGGGTGCCTATTGTGTTATGGGCCCTAAGCAGCTGCGTGCCGATCTCAACTTTGCGCTACCCACAGCTCAACTAGCTGTGATGGGGGCCGAAGCAGCTACACGCATTGTCATGCGTCGCGAAATCGACAAGGCAGACAACAAGCAAGAGCGCGCCGCCCAGCTGGCGCAAGAGTATGCGACGCAATTTGAAAACCCCTATCAGGCTGCTGAACTTGGTTATGTCGATGAGGTAATCTTTCCACAAGATATGCGACCACGTTTGTGCCAGGCGTTGCTCACGCTAGCCAGCAAGCGCGATCGATTGCTGCCCAAAAAGCATGGAAACATTCCGCTGTAAACGCATATGCGGCTGTAAGATGTATGATAGTTGAAGAAATAATATAAGGAGCAAACGATTCAACAGCGTGTGCAGTTGCAAGATGAGAGGTTGTTGCAGTCTATTGCAGGGGTGCAGCAAAAACATTTGCGGCTTATTGCCAAAATTTTAGATGTTCGCATTGGTGCCCGCGGCAGTGTGCTTTATGTAACGGGCACAGCCCGCGCAACAGCGGCTGCAGTGCGTTTGTTTGAACAGCTGCAGCAGCGCGCCTTATTGGGGCATACAATTACGCAAGAGGATATCAGCCATGCAACCCATCTCTTGCATGAAAACCCTAAAGCGCAGCTACAGTTTGAACAACCTATGCTAACCAACCAACCGGCCAAGTCTATTATGCCAAAAGGGCCCGGGCAGCAGCATTATGTGCAGTGTATGCAGCAGCACGATATTACCTTTGCTGTTGGTCCGGCAGGCACCGGCAAAACCTTTTTGGCGGTGGCTTACAGTGTTCAGCAACTGCGGTTAAAAGCATGTGAACGCATTGTATTAACACGCCCAGCAATTGAGGCAGGGGAGCGGTTGGGGTTTTTGCCGGGTGATCTGGAGGAGAAAATCTCACCCTATTTGCGCCCACTTAACGATGCGTTATTTGATTTGGTGCAGCCCAAACAAGCGCGTGATCTACTTGAGCAGGGGATAATTGAAATTGCACCATTGGCTTTTATGCGTGGGCGAACGCTGGGCAATGCGTTTGTGATTTTAGATGAAGCACAAAACACCACACCACAGCAGATGAAAATGTTTCTGACCCGTTTGGGGTTTGGCAGCAAAATGATCATTACAGGAGACACCACCCAAGTCGATCTGCCTACCGGTCAGCAGTCGGGTTTGGTAGAGGCTACGCAGCTTTTGCACAACACACAAGGTATTGCAGTATGCCACTTGACCCAGCAAGATGTTGTGCGTCATCCTTTGGTAAGTCGGATTGTGACTGCATACGATCATAAGGAGAGGTCAGCTTGACACGAAGATTGGTATCGACTTTGCTGCTACCATGGCTGCTATTGGCTCTAGCAATTTCTGGCTGCAGCGGCTGTGTTCGACGCGATCGTATTGTTGTACACAATGTGCATATTGACATGCCCAAGCAGCAGCAAGCGATGTCATTGCCCAGCAGCGAGGTACTAAAACCTTGGGTTATTGCTGCTTTGCATGCCTCAGAAGATGTCCGTTTGGTGGCCAAGCAGCAACGTGACAGTCGCGTGCTGCAGGTACAGCTGCAACCCATACAGCTGCAAAATAAAGCGCATGTGCGTGTCGGTGTCTACATTCCGCAAGAGGTTCAGTCTAAGCAGCATGCTGTTGTGCAGGGGCAGCTGCAGGAGCATGCACAGTCACAAGAGCCAACTGTAGATTGTTGTTGGGGACATATAACGGTTTCTACCGATCAATTTCGTGAAGATCCCCAGGCTGTTTTGCGCCAAGCTATAGCAAAAGCAGCAAAACAGCTGCAGCACTCTAAGCACTGCAAACCAGAGGTAGTTGCTGCAGCTATCAAGCAGTTGCAACAAGCAATTACTGGCCAACCCGGCCGTTTGCAACATGGTAAGCAGATAGATTCCCCAACAGATCTTCCATCTATATTGCGCAAACTTGGTGAGTGCCAAGCGACACAAGCGGTTACCACCATTGAGCAGCTGCTTGTACTGCAACGCAGCAAACAGGTTTATCGTGCAGCTTTGCAGGCTTTGGGGCGTATTGGCAATCGTGACAGCGTGGCAAGTATGATTAACTTTACCCATAAGCAGCCAGAAAAAAAACTGATGCTATCAGCCATTGAAGCAGTTGCCAGCATTGGTGGCAAACAGGCGGCAGGCTGGCTATTTGTTCTTGCCAACGGCCATGCACAAGACGATATCCGTCGCGCTAGCGCAGCGGCGTTGCAACGTGTCTGTGCCACTTTGGCTCAACCTCAGTAAAAAAGAACGCCGACACAATACCAGTTGATCCAGGATGCAAAGCTACATGTGTAGGGCCTACTCAAACCGGTTGTATTTGGTAAATAATAACCTGAGCATATCGGCGAGTAATATCTTGTTGATTTTTGTTGTTTAGCTGTTTTTGAATGAACATCATACTGCAGTAGCCAAAAAATTGTAAAGCGCAAAGGTTGTTGCTACTTGACGTTAACCAACAAAATTCCCTAACCTGAAAGTTGAAGAGCCGGTAACAATGAACATAGTCGTGCGATTTTGGTTTTTAATAGCAGTTGTCATGCAGCTGGGGTGTTCTCATTTGGCAACGCGCCCGGTGCCAAATGCGTTGGCTCCTGCTGAGTTTCAGCGGTTGCAGCAGCAGATTAATATGGCAATTCAGCAGATTAATCCGCATGTATCGGTGGGTATGGAGGTTGTCTCTTTGGTCAACCACAAAACGGTGTATAGCAAAAATCGTAACCAGCTGTTTACGCCAGCTAGTACGCTTAAGGTGGTGACGGCGGCGGCAGCTTTGTATTATTTGGGGGCTCATTATCGCTTTGCTACTAAGTTGCTGGCTACACAAGTAAATGGGCAAACGGGGCGATTGCAGGATCTTTATTTGGTGGGTAGTGGTGACCCTACGTTGACTTGGAATCATCTCATGCAGTTGGCCAATGAGCTCAAGCAGCGAGGGGTTCGGGTTATTAGCGGTGATGTTGTAGTAGACGACAGCGCCTTTGACAATTTGTTGTGGGGTAAAGGGTGGATGTGGGACGATCGCTCGGTTGCCTATTCGGCTCCCATTGAGGCGGTGAATTGTAATGGTAATCGGTTAACATTGCGTATTGTTCCGGCGCAAAAGGCGGGTAAACCGGCGCGTGTATTGATGACGCCGCCGACACAATTTGTCAATATTCAAACACATGTTACGACTGGGCGGCCAACGGCGGCGCGTCACATCTCTTTTAGGGTGATGGATCCGCGGTTTCCTAATGCGCGTGATCTGAAGCAGGGGTTGCAAAGTGGTCAAACAATTGTGCTTGAAGGCACGCTGCCGCAAACAGGTCAGCCTCGTACGTTGCATTTTGCTGTGAGTGAACCAAGCCTATTTACGGGCACTGTGCTGCGCGAGCTGCTGCAGGCGCAGGGTATTCGGGTGAAGGGGGCTGTGCGGCGGGCGTCGGCTGTGCCGTGTGCGCAACAGTTGGCGGTTCATCGCTCGGTGTCGCTGCGGGAGATGCTGGTGGATGTTTTGCGTACCTCCAACAACCACGCTACCGAAATTTTGCTCAAAACGCTTGGGCAGCACACGCAGCAAACACAGCAGGCTACGGGGGATTTTGCTGGAGGTATTCGGGCTGTTGAGCGGTTTTTGCAGCAGGGGGCTGGTATTGAACCTAAGAAGCTGCATATTGCCGACGGTTCTGGTTTGTCGCGATACAGCTTAATGACGCCGCGCCAAATGACCAGGCTGCTGGCTTTTATGTGGCATGAGTTTTCGCTACAACCCGACTTTGTTGGTTGTTTGCCGGCTCTCAAAAACAGTCAAAGTTTTTCGAAGCAGCCGCTATCGCAGCCACAACATGCTCGCCACGTTCGGGCCAAAACGGGCAGCATGGGAGCGGTGAGCAATTTAGCTGGCTATATGGTTACGCAGCAGGGAGATCCGCTGGCTTTTACAATTTTTATCAATGGATTTTTAGGCAGCAAGCAGCCCTATCGCAAGCTTAAGCAGCAGCTGCTGACAATTTTGTATCATGTGCCTAAGATTGCTGCATGACAGCTGATGTGGATAGATTGGGTGCATGACGCCTGCGGGCAATTTCTGCTCCTAGATCTTGTAATTTTTTCTCAAACTGCATGTAACCTCGGTCTAAATGTTGCACCGCAACCCGAGTGACACCTTGTGCGGCCAGGCCGGCCAATACCAAAGCGGCACAAGCACGCAAATCGGCGCCCTGTACACAAGCGCCTTGCAATTGGGGCTGCCCATGCACCCTTGCTGTGTTGCCTTGTACTTCAATATGAGCACCCATACGCTGTAGCTGTGTTGCCAATGGCGATAGGCGATTGTCGTAGAGAGTTTCGCAAATGGTGCTGGTGCCCTCTGCCAAGGCGGCGCAGGCCATTAGCAGCGGCTGCACATCTGTGGCAAAACCGGGGTAGGGGGCGGTGCAAGCATCAACTGCCTGCAGGCGCTGTGGCGCTTTAACATGCAGCGAATCGGTGGCTTTTTCTAAGGTAATCACACAGCCCATTTGTCGAAACAGCTGCAGCGTAGCATCTAGCTGATCAAGTGGAGCTTGGGTGATTTGTACATCACCGCCCGTAATGGCTGCTGCGGCAATAAAGGTAGCGGTTTCGAGGCGATCACGGTACACCTTCGATGTAAATGGGCGCAGTTGGCAGGGGCCATGAATATCAATGCGCGATCCGCCTTCACCTTGTATGTTGGCACCCATGCTGCGCAAGCATTGCCCTACCTGCATCACTTCGGGCTCTTGCGCCGCGTTGCGAATGGTTGTGGTGCCACGCGCAGCGCAGGCAGCCATCATCAGGTTGAGTGTTGCTCCTACGCTGGGAAGACGCAGTGAGATATCGGCCCCTCGCAACCCCTCTTTGGGCGCTCGCAGCTCAATGGTATCGCCCTGTTCGTATACCTGAGCTCCCAGAGCTTGAAAACCCTGCATGTGAATATCTAACGAGCGGGGCCCTACATTTAAGTTGCACCCCCCCGGAACCACACCCTTAGCATGGCCACAACGCGCCAACAGGGCGCCAAGTGCCCACATAGAGGCTCGCATTTTGCGCATTTGTGCAAAAGGGGGCTGTGTATCGATGATATTTTGAGCATCCAGCCGCATCAATACACCCTCTTTGTGCTGCTGATGCACCTTCACCCCCAATGCCTGCAACAGCTCAGACATCGCTTGTACATCGGCCAAATCTGGAACATTGTGTAGTCTGCTTTCTCCCTCTGCCAGCAAAGAGAGCACCATAATAGGCAGGTAGGCGTTTTTACTGCCCGAAATAGGCACAGCGCCCCAAATATTTTTTAAGGGTTGCCCCCCTTTGATAATAAAAACTTCCATACCAACTTCTCCAAGTGCCATAAAACTTCAGTTTAGCTCGCTGGGCGGCAGTTGTGTACCCATTTTGGTATGACCGGCTCACTTTGCAATTGGGTCACACGCCAATGGGCTGGTTTTACTGCCCGTGGTGATATGCCCATCGACACACTGAACCTCAACACGCTTCAATTCCTTCTCATTCAATGTTATGACTGCCATATGTCCCCCTGTTGTTTTGGTGTGCTACCTAAACAACAACCAGGGGGACATTGCTAATGAACTCACTAGGGGGATATGACTAAAGAACGCTGACACTCATTGTCATCTGGATGGATGTGTATTCGTGTTACAATGAGGGCTATGGAGAGGTTTTTTAATACGGCTGGGCCGCCGAATTTGGCGGAGCACTATGTTTTAGATCCGCTGCTGCGCTGGAATTTACCTGAGGTGCTGACATTAATTAGTCAAAGGAAGTACTTTTTGCTGCACGCCCCTCGCCAAACCGGTAAGACAACCTGTTTGCTGGCGCTGTGTGACTACTTAAACCAGCAAGGCGACATGCACTGTGTTTATATCAATGTCGAAGAGGCGCAAGCCTCTGTAGAAGATATGGCTGAGGGTATCCGTGCCATGCTGGATGCTTTAGCGCAGCAGTGTGAATGGACGCTGCAAGATGATTTCGTCACACAACATTGGCAACAGCATCTGTCGGTGTCGGGGCCCATGCGTGCGTTTGGGCGGGTTGTGTCGGCATGGTGTCATCATAGCTCCAAGCCGATTGTGTTGCTGATTGATGAAGCCGATGCACTGGTGGGCAAAACGCTCATCAGCCTGCTGCGGCAACTGCGGGCAGGCTACATTAGCCGTACCAAGATTCCGTTTGCGCACAGTGTGGTTTTGTGCGGTCTGCGCGATATTCGCGACTACCGTGTTAATCCCGAAGATCGGGTGGAGCTACAGCGGCTGGCGGCGGCTGGTAGCCCTTTTAATGTTAAGTCCAATTCGTTGCGGTTGGGGGATTTT
>JBCCEX010000048.1:0-9567 GCA_039030035.1 Myxococcota bacterium | reverse complement strand
GTGTATAGCTTTTTCAATGAAATCCGCCCTGCGATGTTCAGAGTGGCTGACAAGGAGAATTATCGATGGCTATATATGAAGGTCATGAGTGGCAAAGCGGAAGAAACGTTTGAAGCGTTCACCTGTGCTAGACCCGTTGGCCAGTCGATATGGGGACTTTACTCCATTGGCGGTAACCGTTCAGGGTGATGATATTCAGTCTGCTGCTGTTTGTGGCAACGCGGCGATTGAATTCCCAGAACAGTGCGACAATGGCGAGATTACAGCTTTGGCCACCTGCTCATACGGTGCAATAGCGTGTGTTGTTTGCAATGAGCGGTGCCAACTTGTGCGCGGCAAAACCAGCTTTTGTGGTGATGGCACAGTCGATGCTGCCCATGCAGAACAGTGCGATGATGGCAACGCCGTCGACGGCGATGGCTGCTCTGCATTGTGTATCAAGGAGTTTTGCGGCGATGGCATCTTGCAGCCGCAATTGAATGAGTTGTGCGACGATGACAATTTCATCAACGGCGATGGCTGCTCAAGCTTGTGTCTGTTGGAACGCTGCGGTGACGGTACATTGCAAACACAACTTGGGGAGCAGTATGACGACGGCAACAATGTCAATGGCGATGGGTGTAACCAGGTGTGCGTCAAGGAATTTTGCGGTGATGGGGTGTTGCAACCTGCCTTAGGTGAACAGTGTGAAGATGGTAACACCGATGATTCAGACACCTGTTTGTCAACTTGTCAATTGGCCACCTGCGGCGATGGCTTTATTCAAGCAGGGGTAGAGGAGTGCGATGACAGCAACACCGACAATGCAGATACCTGTTTGAACTCCTGCAAAGAGGCCCGCTGTGGCGATGGGTTTGTGCAAACAGGAGAAGAGGAGTGTGATTTTGGCGATGGCGTTTGGGCAGACCCCTACAACGCATGGATTGGGCCGGTAGAGCTTGTTGCAGCGAAAGCCAAAAACATTGTTGTTGTTGATGTTGTCGATGGGAGCACAATCCGAGTCATCGATTTGGGCACTTTTGGGGTTGCAACTGGAAGAGTAGATTCCTTGCTCAGCCTGACCACTCCTTTGTCTTACACTGGTTACCCGGTTGATATATATACCAATGGATGGACTGCTAACAATGGCGGTACTGGGTGTATCGTTGTAGGGGAATCTGCAGATGCCGAAAGTGGAGAAATTAAATGTTGGAAAGCTGGAGGCGTATTCGGCAATGGAGATAATGGCCCTGGCCCTGCCGTACAAGCAAAGAAGATAAATATAAATGCCTTCGGCTCAGGAAGGCCAAAATTGTACGTCGCTTGTGCACTGACAGCCGAAGATGGTGTCCGATGTTGGGTCTCCAACTCCGAGGCTATGGATGGGCAAGCGGCTCAAATGCAACAAGATGTACCATTAGGATCTTTCCGAACAGTGGCATTGGTGCAGGCTTTTTCCGGATTGCCAATTGCTTGTGCTACCCCACAAGAGAGTACTTTGCCTGGAGGAGATGACGGCGATGTCTCAGACGGCATCAATACGCCTGTTTGTTGGGGGCCGGGCTTGGAAGATTACGGTAGCTGGAGTGGAGACTTAAACGGCAAAATATTTACCGACGTGCTGGCTGGAGGCAAAAACCTGCTTTGTGCCATTGTCAACCACACCGGCCATGCGGCGGATGGTGGTATGATTTCATGCCTTGCTAAGGATGGATCTACCATCGACGCTGATTTACTCGCTGCTGGACTCGACACCACACAACATGTTGTTGACCTAGACATTGGTAACAATGACAACAGCTTGGGAATAAGCCTGTGTGTTATCTTGAAGGGCAACACGATGGCGAAAAACCGTGTTGTGTGCACAAGAACCGACATAGACACAACTGTTTTTACAGGCAAAAAGCTGGCATCTATTTCAACAGGATCTCACCAAGTGTGTGCCATAGAAGAAACAACCAAAATTATGTATTGCTCTGCTTATACTTTTTATGCCTCAATGCGAAATGCATTGTCGACACCCCGAAGCAATTTGTCTGATTACGCATGTACAACAGGGTTTTTTCCACAACGGTCTTTTTGCCATTATTGCGACCGCACGACATGTACAATACAAGAGGTGATGAAGCAATAAGCACAGTGAGCAGGGCGAGTCCTCGATTGTTTTAGGAATTTTGTTGCCTTCGTGACCCTGATTTCGCGGAGCTATCCGACACCCAGGTGCCTACCGGATCGCCGGTGATGGCTCGTAGGAGGTTGCCTTGTTGTAAGATGTTGAATACGCAAATGGGTATATGGTGCTGTTGGCATAGGCAGATAGATGTTAGGTCCATGACGTTGAGCTGTTGTTGAATGACGTCGTTGTAGTTTAGGCGCTGGTAGCGCTTGGCTTGTGGGTGCTGTTTGGGGTCTTTGTCGTACACGCCATCGACCTGGGTGGCTTTTAGGAGTACCTGGGCGTTGAGCTCTAGGGCGCGTAGGCTGGCGGCGGTGTCGGTGGTGAAATAGGGGTTGCTGGTGCCGCCGGTGCAGATCACAACGTGGCCCTGTTTGAGGCGTTCGATGGCGTGCGATGCGCTGTAGGCCTCGCACACGGCAGGGGTCATGGAGATGGCCGATAACACGCTGCAGGGGATATTGGCGTGGCGCTGTAGCACATCTTGAATCATGAGGCCGTTGATAACGGTAGAGAGCATGCCCATGGTGTCGGCTTGTACGCGGCCGATGCCGAGTTGCTCGAGTTCGGTGCCGCGGCAGATATTGCCGGCGCCAACTACAAGGGCTAGCTGTATGCCTTGCTGTTGCAGCTGCTGAATTTCAGATGCGAGCTGCTGCAGCATGGGAACACTAAAATTGCCGGGTGAGTTGCCACCTAATGCGTCGCCCGATAGTTTGAGCAAAATGCGGTGAAAACGAGGGTTAGCCATTGTGTACACTTAGGCGATGCCACCATTGGTGGTCCCGACAGGGCTCGAACCTGTGACTTCCACCTTGTAAGGGTGGCACTCTACCAACTGAGTTACAGGACCCAACAGCAAGCTGCCTGCGCAACATACTTTTTGCATCATTGTCTATTATCCACATTTTGTTTGTGTTGCGCTAGTGCCTCTATGTGCATTGCCTTACTTGACCGAAGCTCGAAAGCAGTGCTTTTTATAAAACCTGAGCTCATCGATACAGGCGCGAATGTCATCTAAGGCGTTGTGGGTAGAGGGGGGTTTGGGTGGGCGGCCGGCATCGCCATACCAGCTTTGGCACACGGTGTGAATCGAAGAGACATCTAGCTGCCGATAGTGCAGGTAGCTCTCTAAGCTGGGCATGTACCTGCGCAAAAAGCGCCTGTCCATGTACACCGAATTGCCAACCAAAATCCCTTTTCTGTAGGCCACATGCTGTGTGAGCAGGGTCATGAGCTTTTGTTGTGCTTCCGATACAGAGGTCTTTGACGCCTGCACCTGCGGCAGTAGGCCGTTTTTGGTGTGCATGTCGCGTACAAAGGGGGGCATCTCCTCAAGCACACGCGGTGGTTGCCAAATAATCATGTCGCAGCAGCTCAGCTCGTTGAGCTGGCAATCGGTAATGACCATGGCCGCCTGAATAATGGCACAGCTGTTTTCGTCTAGGCCGGTCATCTCTAAGTCTATCCACACCCATCTCTCTTCTAAACTGGTAAAAAACGATGTTTGATCCATTTTGTTCTCCTTAACAGCTGCATTTTTTCTATTGGTGCAACTGCCTTTTCAGTAATGTAGCAGTAGCTTTGCCCTCTGTGCAACACACATAGCTGTGTGAGTTTGCAAATAGATGGTGCATACTGGTGTCACAAAGGAGCGCTTACATGAGCATTGGCAAGGCTTACTGTTGTTGGCTGCGGCGCATTGCTGTGGTGAGTTTGTGGTTGTTGGGTGTTGCCCATGCTGCACACGGCAGGCCGGGATTGGGTGTGCGAGCATATTCGCTGGGGCAGGCATACCGCTCTATTGCCACCGATGGTGAGGCTGTGCTGTATAACCCCGCCGGTTTGGTCTGCATGCCTCGCTTTGCAATGCAAGGAAACTACGCCTTTAGCTTTGATGGCCCCATACACGACGCCGGTATTATGCTGGTAGATTCCAAAACCATTCCGTTGGCTGTTGGGCTCTCCTACTTTTTTGATGCTGAGCCGCGGCAGTTTTTTGATGAACACACCTTTGCCCATTTGGCTATTTTGTCGCTGGCATACCCAATTGTGTCGCGTAATTTGGGGCTAGGCGTCAATTTGTCGTATCGCAATCTACCCAAGCCCGACGGCAGCGGTGCATGGAACAAGGTGTCGCTTGATGTTGGATTGACCATGCGTTTTTCGCGCCTGTTTTCGCTGGCTGCTGTGGGCTATAACCTGATTCCAACCCGGCTTGAGCGGGTGCCCATGGGTGTGGGGCTGGGGTTGTCGTCGGTGGTGCTGGCCCATCGTGAAGAGAGAACGCCATTGGGGGTGTATAACGGCCTCACACTGGCAATTGATTGGGCACTGCATGGGCTTTTGTATGCCGACAGCCCGGAGAACAATTTAAGTGTGGGGGCGGAGTATCTGCTGCTGATGCTGGTGCCGCTGCGGGCAGGGTATGAGGTGACATTTGCCCTCAAAAAAACCCACCGTATGAACTTTGGTACGGGCATTGCCATGGGCAATCTTGGTTTAGATCTGCTGTATGGCTTTGTGATTGGCGATATCGGCGATAGTATTATTGGGTTTTCGTTGCAGTTTGCTACGTAAATTTATAAATTCAACATTGTAGCTGCATCAATTTTTTGCCACAACTGCTCGATAGATAGGAATCTGCTGCTGAATACAGCGGCGCTCGCGGCGCGACACAGCTTTGGTCGTATTGCTCACCTGCAGCGGATTGCTCTTGTTGTGCGCTGCACGCCAAATGTTGTGCTGCTGCAGCTGCTGTAGACACTGCGTAAAGGTCATAAGCACATCGGTTTGCAAAAAGATCTGCGCCGTTGCTACCGATTTGTCGGCCAGCAGCTGCACAAACATCGGTGTGAGAATGCGGCGCTTTATATGCCGTTTTTTCCACCAAGGGTCGGGAAAATTCATAAACACATGATGAATCTCCCCCACAGCAAATGCTGTTGCAATCAAGCTGTGCGCATCGCCTTGAAGAATATGCAGATTATGCAGCCGCTGTTGCGCCTTGCGCCGCATCGCTTTGCGTACCAGATATGCCTTGTATTCAATCCCCACCAAATTGCGCTGTGGATAGTTGCGGGCACGCTGTATCAAAAAGTTGCCGTGGCCAAACCCAATTTCAACATCCAACGCAGCATGCCGACCAAAAACATGATGCCAAATACACAGCGGTTGTGTCGACAACAGCGGCCGTATCATGCCACTGCTCATATACAGCTTAGCTGTCGCCATCGGCTGATTGTGTTTGCCCATTTGCTGCACGGCACCAAGCATAGCATGAGACAGCAATCGGCTGCCAGGGGCGATCTTGCTCAATGTGAAACATACCTAAAAGAGATACCTGATTTCAAGGTGAAATGAGCCTAAAGATCCGCGTGTCTATCATGCATGGAGGTCACTATAGCTACGAAGCATCTAACGGCTCATTTCTGAAATATGGTACCACTTCTTCAAAGAAAAATCCATTTTCATTTCTTGTGCGACCACACAAAAGCAGCAAAAACGCGGCTTTTAGGGCAGTGTAGTGAATGAGCTTTGTCAATTTGGTAGGTGAAACTGCTGTAGTAGGATGAATCGGTTTGCTACTGCTGCTGTAGCTCTTCGCCAAAAATTTCGCGTTCGCCTTTGGCGTTGAGAATTGGGCCAACAACACCGCGGCGCTCTAGCTCTTCAACCAGTTTGGCGGCACGGTTGTAGCCAACGCCTAGCTGGCGCTGTAGCCAGCTGGTGGAGCATTTTTGTGTGCTCATCACAACCTTGATGGCTTCGCTGTAGCGTGGGTCATCGGGGGGTTGCTGTAGGCTGGCTTCACCCTCATCTGCGCTCGCTTCTTGCACAATGGTTTCGTCGTATTGTGGGGTTGCTTGTGCCTGCCAAAAGGTCACCACCTTTTGTAGCTCTTGATCAGACAAAAAGGCACCGTGAACACGGGTAAGCTCGCTGCGGCCTGGCGGTAGCATAAGCATATCGCCTTTGCCAAGCAGCTTTTCGGCGCCCGATGTGTTGACAATGGTTTTGGAGTCGTGCACCGATGCCAAACGAAAGCCGATACGTACGGGGAAGTTGGCTTTGATCACACCGGTGATAATATCGACACTGGGGCGCTGTGTGGCCAAAATCACATGGATGCCGCAGGCACGCGCTTTTTGTGCCAGGCGCATCACGCAGTTTTCAACATCTTTGCCGGCAACAGCAACCAGGTCTGCATACTCATCTACCACCACCACAATGTAGGGTAGCAGCTGATGATCCATGGGGCTGACATCGGCATCGGGCTGTGTTGGTGGCAGTTGGCCAACGCGTATGTTGTAGCTCTGCATGCCGCGCACGCCTAGATCGTTCATGAGGTTGTAGCGGCGATCCATCTCTTTAACCGCCCACTGCAGCGCGCGGGCCGCCTTGGTGCTATCAATAATGGGGGGCAACAATAAATGGGGGATGCCCTCGTAAACACCCAGCTCGAGCATTTTGGGATCGATCATCAAAAAGCGCACCTGCTGCGGTGTGGCGCGGTACAAAATAGAGCAGATCATCGCGTTGACCGCCACCGATTTACCAGAGCCGGTTGTGCCGGCAATGAGCAGGTGCGGCATGTCGGCTAGGTTGGCAAAGTAGGGCTGCCCCGATACCGTTTTGCCAATGGCTATGCACAACCGATGAGGCTGCTGCTGATATGTGGGGTGCGCAACAATCTCTTTGAGGTAGACCACCTCGCGATGCTCGTTGGGAATCTCAATGCCCACAGCTCCCTTGCCAGGAATGGGGGCAACAATGCGCACATGCAGCGCCTGCATGGCCATGGCAATGTCGTCAGACAGCGCAGAGATACGTGACAATTTAATGCCTGGCGACGGCACAAACTCAAACATAGTCACTACCGGGCCTGGGCGAATCTGTTTGACACGCCCTTCAATACCAAAGTCTAAAAATGTCTGCTCGAGCTTATTAGCTTGCTGGCGCATGTTGCCCTCATCAACAGGTACATCTTGCGGATCGACAAAGTCCAACAAGCTCAGGGGCGGCAGTGTAAATGCAACCGATTCTGCTTCTTGTGTTTTGGGCCCTTGTTGATCTTCGGCTTGCTGCACAATGCGAGCGCTTTGATGGGTGTCGCGCTGCACAATTTTGAGCTCAGAGCTTTCTGCTTGTTGCGTTGTTGCCGGCGACGCTAATGCAGCTGTTTGGTTGTCGCTATCTTGCGGTAGTGGTGCAGCACAATCCGCATCACTGCTTTGGGATTGTTTAAGCTTTTCATGGTTTTCGCGTACGTTGTCTGTTTTGTTATCTGCAGCAGCAGACTGCTGCTGTTGCCGCTGCTGCAGCTTTCTTTTGAGCCGTTGGCTTACTGTGCCCATGCGCAAAACAGCCTCAAGCAGCCGTTTGATTGCCTCAAACAGCTTGCGCATGCCAGCCGACAGCGACCAGTTACTTAGCAGCAAAAACCCTATCACCACAGTGGCGCCGGTGGCAATTTGTGCGCCAAGCATGGCTAAGTAATGTGTGCAGTTGTGCCATAGCCACTGGCCCAGCAGCCCACCTGGGGCATAAGGCAGCAGTGTATGTAGCCGTGACGGTTTGGCCAACAAGCAGCAGCCGCTCAACAGCAGCAGCAGCCAGCCCACAGCAGCACGCCACGGCAAATAGAGTGCACCACTCCAAAAGCAGCGCAAGCCAAAAAGAGCCACAGTAGATGTCAATAAATAGGCTGCCAAGCCAACAAACTGCAGCGAAATATGGGCCACAACGGCTCCAGCTGGGCCAATCCAGTTGTGAACAGGAGCCGGGCCGGGCAGGTAGGCAGTTGTGTCTTGTGGATTGTAAGACAGCAGCGATAGTGTGTGCAGCAGCCCCAACACAATTAGAATAATGCCGGTAAGCTCCTGCGCTAAAGTAGATTTTAGCAACCCCTCTTTGCGCTGCAGTATCGATCTCATTGCTGTATCTGTTCAACCATGTTGTTTTGGATACTAAACAGCACCAGCGCCGGCACTCGGTTGCCGTCGTTGTCAAAGCGGATGGGTCCGGTTATTCCTGTTGTGCAGTCGCTGTCTTGGGTGAGCTGTTGCTGAATCTGCTGTCGCAGCTGTTGCACTGTGGTGGCTGTTGTTGCTTGCCGTAGCGCCCAAACTGCCAGCGTCACGGCATCGTAAACACGCGACTCTTTCCAAGATGGATAGCTGCCAAAGTGCTGCTGAAATGCATCGGCAAAGTGCTGCCCCGACTCGCCAGCCTGCTGCCAGTTCATACCATCTACAAACAGTGCCCCTTCCATATACTCTCCCAGGTTTCCGGTGCCTGTGGGTTGGTGCAGCCGTTGCTGCAGTTGCGGATTATTCCACAAGTTGCTGCCCAGCAGCTGTACCGGTTTGATGTGCGTATGTCCGGTGGCCTTTTTGTATTTTCTTTGGATGCGTGCATCTTGCGATACCAAAATATCCTGGGCAACCAGTGCCGGAATAATATAACTCACCGTTTCAGCAACCGCCGGCAGCAGCAGCGCGTCGAAATCGACAATGGGCGGCAGAGAGTCAATACAATTGCGCTTGGCTTGGGCAAATGTTGTGGCACCTTTTTTAGCCTCTTGCGCTGCTTGCCATTGGCAAGATTCATATTGTGGATGTTTGTGAATAGGGTGCAGACCAACCAATTGCCGTATGGGCCATTTAAATGTTGTCTCTCCAGGCTCATAGCTTTCGGCAGCAACTACAACCGGCTGCTCATGCGTATCGGCCTGTTGTACGGCATGTTGTAGCGCCTGCAATGCCTGTTGCCCGTAACGATCTTGTGGGTACAAAATAGCAAAGCGCTGCAGCCCCTTATGCTGCACACTCCAGCGCACCAGTGCATCGACCTGCTGCTGCAGCGTGAGCGGCATGCCAAAAATCCACGAGCCGGTTTGTGCAATATCTTGACGGTTGGCCAAAGAGATAAACGGAATTTCGGCCGATTGGCATGTGGTGGCCCACTCATGCGCTGTTTGCGGTGCCAACGCGCCCACAACCACACTGGCATCTTGCTGCAGCTGCTGCATACTAGCAGATTGCAGCGGTTGTGCCTGCTCGCCGGAGTCAACCACCTGCACACGCAAACCCTCAATGGTATCAACAAACGGCTCTTGGCGAATCTGCTGTGGCGCCACCCCCAAAGCCAGCTGTGCTGCCACAAGAGCCCGCTGGCCATGCAGCGCATAGCGGCCCGACAGCGGCAAAGCAATCACCAGCAGCGATTGTGACGGTGGTACCTGCATCGACTCATCTAGTGCTAGTGCGCTCTCTTTGTTGGGCGCATCCAATACCACAGGCGTTGTAGCATAGGGGGGCGACCGCGAGAACCTTCATCTTCTTCCCAACGCTTCAGCTCTGTCTTTCAGTTTGAACAACGAAGACGCCGAATCTGTTTGTCAGCAAAGC
>JBCCEX010000047.1:0-9759 GCA_039030035.1 Myxococcota bacterium | reverse complement strand
TTGAAAACTTGTTTTTTGGCGGTAGGTATAACTTGCATTTATATTTTTATTTCTTATATATAATAAAAGTGAAAAATAAAGGGGGAATGAAATGGGCAATAAAATCATTTGCACACTTTGTCTGGTTGTCGGCATAGCTGCCTGTGACAACAATGAGAATGCAGCAACACAGTCTCTTGCGGCGCAGGTGGATGACAATACCGCTGTTGCTCAACCCAATCCAGTGCAACCACCGCACTCTGACTTATGTGGCAATGGCATCACTGAATTTGATGCAGCAGAGCAGTGTGATGATGGCAATCAACAAACAGAAAATTGTGCCGATCCAACACAGCTATGTGTTGTGTGCAACAGCAACTGCCAATTGCAACTAAGAGGGGCTGTGACACAAGAGGCTGTTGCTCAAATAGGTGAACAGTTGGCTGACACAGCAGTTGAACCACCGGTTGCCGCAGCAGCAATCTGCGGCAACGGTATTGTCGAAGGGGGCGAACAGTGCGACAATGACAGCACTTTTTGTACTGCTACATGCGCTTTCAACCAATCTCCTATGGCACCAGCAATCCATATTTTGGCCACTTTTCAACAAGAGCGTACCCTGCTGTTGCCGCTAGCAGATGAGAGCATTGTTGGCAACCAATTCTACCAATTTACCGTCGATACAGATGGTGCAGTAGGGGGCTTGAACAGTAGCGTTACGTACCTAGCTGAAGACGCAGCGGGCAACAGCGTTACGATTTCTGCTCCCATTACCATTCTTGCCCAAGATTCACAGCAGTTCGAAATGTTAGAGGTGGGATCTGAAGACTATATTGAAGATGTTACAGCACCTCAAGTAGCTGGGCTGCCTGATGGCGGATTTGTGGTTGTATGGGGTGATGAGTTCGATGGTGACTCTGATGTTGATATATATGCACAGCGGTATAATGACAAGAGAGAACCGATGTATCGGAAAGATGGTGTGCCAACCTCTATGAGAGTGAATGCAATGGTAGAATCCACTCAAGAAAACGCTGCAGTTGCCGCGCTTTCTAATGGTCACTTTGTAGTGGTTTGGCAACACTATAGTTCTAATAATAGTTGGGAAGTGCATGCGCAGGTGTTTAATCAAGATAGTGAGGCTATTCATATAAATGCAGAGGGCGAGCCCGAAGAGATTGCGATAAACACCAAATATACACAAGACAACCAAGAGTCTCCACAAGTAATCGCCTTTTCTGATCATGAATTTGCAGTGGTTTGGTATTCTGGATATGCGAATCAGCTCATCAATCCGCAGGCTGCAAGCGGATTGTACTACAAGCGATATGCCATAGAGCCGGTAGCGGGCGGTGGTTCACAGTTCGTGTCAATAGATAACGAGGAGATTTTCATCGAGCAGATAGATCGTTTTTCGAATTATACAGCGGCTGCACTGCGTGATGAACAGGGTGAGTTAAGTGGTGATTTTGTGGTTGCTTGGGAGGGTGACTATGAAAATCCAAGTAATAACAGTACTGAAGACAGGATTTATTTTAAATTATTTAAGCAAAATCAAGGGCCGTTGCATCAGGCGATGCCTATACAGAGGGTTGCTAGTAATGGAATTGCAAAAAAACCTGCGGTAGCCGGATTATTCAACGGTGACTTTGTTATGATCTGGGCAAGTCCTAATAGGAGTTTTGTCACTAACGCTCAAGATATTCGTGGAGTTCGGTATACTAACAATGACGAGCCTGTAGCGTCTGAACCATTTGTCATAGATGGTTCGGAGTCTTATAAGGTTTCTCCCTCTGTGTCTGCTCTGCCTGGGGATGGCTTTGCGGTGACTTGGTATAGGACTGTAAGCGGCCCTCGTCATACAAACATAGAGGCGAAATTACTTGATCATGAAAACAGTGAAATTGGAAATACTTTTACTGTCAACATGGATGTTTCAGAAGGAGAAAATCTTTATGGTGCAAAAAAGGATCCTGATATTGCAACATTAATCAGTGGTGAATTTGTGGTGGTATGGCGGGATCAAGATATTAAGATAAGCGCCCGTTTGTTCAACCCCGTCCATCCCTTTTTTATCAGCGCCTCTGCCAATCCCTTAGAGGGAGGTTCGGGCAACGATGTGTTGGCGGTTGGGTACCATGCTAAAACGGTCACGGGTGGTGCGGGTCAAGATTATGTTGTTGTTGAGACACAGTTGCCGCAAAGCCTCGATGTGCCACCGAAGCTGTTTCATATTGTGACAGACTTTGTGGTAGGGCAAGATCGCATTGTTTTGCGGGATCTTGGCCTTGTGGATCCGACTTTACAGCAGCTGCTAGAGCATGTGGTTGTTGGCAAAGCGGGTATCTCTATTGGCGGAGACGAAATTGTAGATGCTGCTGTTCACATTAGCAAAGATGGTGGTATGGTTGGGTTGACTCCTGGCGAACTTGATGCACTAGACGACAACAGCGAGATCATAACCATTTTCTTAAAAGATCTCGGTCCACTTTTTGAGGCAAATTTAGAGAGTAATTTGCAGAAATTGCTCAACAACGGTGCTCTTGTAGTACCTTAGGGGACATTTTTTCATGAACGTTAACACAGAGAATTTTGTCACAAAGCTGTTGTGTCGGTTATACTAAAATGGTTGATGCAACAAAGTAACACAGGCCTGCAGCTTGCGTAGGGGAGAGGATTGGAGTCGATCAAACAGCTGATCTCCATGCGGTTGCCGACGGCGGGGCTGTTTGCGTGGTTGCCGACGGCTGCTTCGCGGCAAGCGCAGCAGGTTGACAACATTTTCTACTTTTTGTTGGTAAGCTGCACGCTGCTGTTTGCTATGGTTGTGGTGCCTATGACGCTGTTTGTGGTGCGTTACCGTCGGCGTACAGCAGCGCAAAAGGCTCAGAGTCAAACCGATCACAATCTTGCAATGGAGGTGGTGTGGACTGTATTGCCGGTGATTTATTTGGCCGGGGTGTTTGTGTGGGGCTTTTGGCAGTTTTTGGATATGCGGGTGGCGCCCAGCGAGGCGATGCATTTGCGGGTGGTGGGGCAAAAATGGCAGTGGACTGCTTTGTATCCGCAAGATGGCATTGAGGTGGGTGGGCAGGGCAGCGTGATTGGTGTGCCTGTTGATCAGCCTGTGAAGGTGATTTTGTCGTCGCAAGATGTGATTCATAGCTTTTTTGTGCCCAATTTGCGTGTTAAGCAAGATGCGGTGCCGGGGCGCTATACCACGCTGTGGTTTACACCTAACAAAATTGGTGAGTATCCGATTTTGTGTGCCGAGTATTGTGGGCAGCAGCACAGCCAAATGGTTGCCATGCTCAAGGTGATGAACAAGCAAGACTACAAAGCGTGGCTGCAGCAAACTCAACAGGCCGATCAGGGATTGTCGCTGCATGAACGCGGTCAAAAGCTGTATGTGCAAAAGGGTTGCAATGCTTGCCACACCACCGATGGCACAAGAAAAGTGGGGCCCACCTTTAAGGGGGTGTACGGCAGCAGCGAGCAGCTAGAGGGTGGGGGCAGTGTGGTGGTTGATGACGACTACATTCGTCAATCGATTCTTACGCCACAAAAGCAGATTACCAAAGGTTATCCGCCTGTGATGCCTAGCTATCAGGGGCAGGTGAGTGAGCAAGATATTGCAGCGCTGATTGCTTTTATTCAGTCTCTCAAATAGGCGTTGCCGTTGCGCTGTGGCGTGTTTGTTAAGATGCCGCAGCATATTATTTTGTTCGATTTTACCGTCGCTGTGCAAAAAACGACTGCAGCAGTTGTGCGCATGGTGTGGCTAATAGGCCTGAGTCAATCTGTAGCTGGTGGTTGAGTTTGGGGTGCTGACACAGCTGCATAACACTGCCGCAGGCTCCCGATTTTGGGTCGGCGGCGGCAAAAACCAAACGCGATACACGGGCATTGACAAGGGCTCCTGCGCACATGGGGCAGGGCTCTAGGGTGACATATAGGGTGCAGTTGAGCAGCCGCCACTGTTGTAGGTGTTGGGCGGCTTGCTGCAGTGCCAGCAGCTCGGCATGAGCGAGTGGGTTGTGCTCGCTTTGTCGGCGGTTGAATCCTGTGCCGATAGCTTGGTTGTTGTGTACCAACACGGCGCCTACTGGTACATCGCCTCTTTGTTGCGCCTGTTGTGCCAGATGCATAGCCTGCTGCATAAAGGTGGTGTCTGCACTTGTCACGGTATCTTTGCTCATTTTTGCCTGTTTTGCTTTAGTTGCAGCAAGCTGATGCCAGCCCCGGCAACAAATGGCGCAGCCCACCAACAATAAACTCTATCGCCATGGCTCCCAAAATAAGCCCCATAACACGGGTGGCAACATTCATAGAGGTGCGGCTCATGCGATTGCTGATTTGCGGTGCCAAATACAAAATAATCCAGATAGCAACAGCAGCAACAATACAAATGCACAACAGCGCCGCTTTGTCGTAGATGGTTTCGCTTTGTTGGCCAAACAGGATCACTGTGCTAATAGCCCCCGGCCCCGCCAGCAAAGGAATGGCCAGCGGTACCACAGCAACAGAGGTGCTATCGATGGCCTCTTCGTCCTCTTCGGGGGTGTGGCGTGTACGCCCTTGATGTGCATGCATCATGTTAAAGGCGACAAACATCAGCAAAATACCGCCAACGGTTTTAAATGCGTCGACGCTAATGTTAAAAAAATGCAAGATAAAATTGCCCAAAAACATAGAGATAATTAACACGATTCCTACTGCAACGGCGGTTGCATGAGCAATGTTGGCGCGCTGCTGTTTGATGTTGTCTGTAAATGCCAAAAAAAGCGGGATAGCACCAATTGGGTTCATGATGGTGAATAGCCCAACAAACATCCGCAGCAGTTGGCTCCAGTCCATAGCAGCATCTACCCCCTGCATGGGGACTCTTTGCTTGGTTGATAAACCATTGCAAATATTAAGGCCCCTGCAAAACAGGATTAACATATATGGCTTTTGACCCCATTTGTCAAATCAAACGCTTGTGCGCGGCAATGTTTTGACAAATGCGATAGCCAGTTCACAAAATCGGCTGCATGTTGACAAAAGGGGTTTACAAAGACAAACTGCTGAGACACGCTTGAAGATATGGGCGGTGGGCTGGCGTAGCTCAACGGTAGAGCACCTGCCTTGTAAGCAGGGGGTTGCGGGTTCGAATCCCATCGCCAGCTAAAAGTGAGCAGGGGTACCCAAGTGGCCAACGGGAGCAGGCTGTAAACCTGCCGGCGCAAGCCTACGAAGGTTCGAATCCTTCCCCCTGCAAGGGTATTGGATACGGTATGGCAGAGAGTATGACAAACCGAATTGTGTGCGGGGGTAGCTCAATTGGTAGAGCGTCAGCCTTCCAAGCTGAATGTTGCGGGTTCGAGACCCGTTCCCCGCTCTTTGTAGGTGCTGCCATAGCTCAGTCGGTAGAGCGCGTCCTTGGTAAGGACGAGGTCACCAGTTCAATTCTGGTTGGCAGCTTTGTAGAAATGGGTTAAAAGAAAAGAAGAGGATTTTATTTCTAGCGCGGTTGCTAGAAAGAACATTGGGAGAGCAAAAAGATGGCAAAGGAGAAGTTTGAGCGTAAAAAGCCGCATGTCAACATCGGTACATTGGGTCACGTCGATCACGGTAAAACAACGCTGACGGCGGCGATCACCCAGGTGTTGTCGCAAAAGGGTTTGGCCAGTGCCCGTAGCTACGAAGACATCGATGCAGCTCCCGAAGAGAAGGCACGTGGAATTACCATCAACACGTCGCACCAAGAGTATGAGACCGATGCGCGTCACTACGCTCACGTAGACTGCCCGGGCCACGCCGACTATGTGAAAAACGCGATCACAGGGGCGGCGCAGATGGATGGTGCAATTTTGGTTGTGAGCGCCGCCGATGGCCCCATGCCGCAGACGCGTGAGCACATTTTGTTAGCGCGTCAGGTGGGTGTGCCGCATTTGGTTGTGTTTTTGAACAAGGTTGACATGGTCGACGACGAAGAGTTGTTGGATCTTGTGGAGATGGAGACGCGTGAGCTGCTCAGCCAATATGAGTTTGATGGTGACAACATTCCATTTATACGCGGTTCTGCCCTCAAGGCGCTTGAGGGCGACACCAGCCCCATCGGTGTGCCGGCAATCGAAGAGCTCATGAAACAGGTAGATGAGACCATTCCCACACCTGAGCGCGATGTCGACAAGCCATTTTTGATGGCGGTAGAAGATGTCTTCTCCATTTCGGGTCGTGGTACGGTGGTCACCGGCCGTGTCGATCGAGGCAAGATTCGTGTTGGTGAAGAGGTTGAGATTGTCGGTTTCCGCGACACAAGCCGCACCACGGTAACAGGCGTCGAGATGTTTCGTAAGCTGCTCGACGAGGGCCAGGCTGGCGACAACGTAGGTTGCCTGCTGCGTGGTATTGAACGCGATGGTGTCGAACGCGGTCAGGTATTGGCCAAACCCGGCAGCATCACCCCGCACACAGAGTTTGAAGCAAAGGTGTATGTCCTCACCAAAGACGAGGGTGGTCGCCACACGCCGTTTTTCAAGGGCTACCGTCCCCAGTTCTACTTTCGTACAACCGATGTAACAGGAACCATCGAACTCCCCGAAAACGTTGAAATGGTCATGCCCGGCGACAACGTAACCGTGCAGGTAAAACTGCTCACACCCGTAGCCATGGACAAAGAGCAACGCTTCGCAATCCGCGAAGGAGGCCGCACAGTTGGCGCAGGAGTAGTTGCCAAAATTAACGCCTAGCAAAGGTAAAAGTAAAGGTAAAAAGGCAAAGATGTCACTAAAGGTTAAACAGCGGTGGGGTTTCCAAAGGGGAGAAAGGCACTTCTCTCCCTTTGGTCGCTCGATCCGGCTTTGCCGCGTCGAGCGAAATGTAGATAGGCCACTAGCTCAATTTGGTAGAGCACCGGTCTCCAAAACCGGGGGTTGGGGGTTCAAGTCCCTCGTGGCCTGCCAGTGGCTAATCTAGGGTTGTTGTTGATATGAAACAGAAAAATAGTTGGCTTGTCCTGTTTTTTGGTGGGGCAGGAATTGTTACTGCTTTGGTACTGCGTCTGATTTTGTCAGACATATTTAGTTTATTGGGTGTTGCCGACAAAGCGATTTTGGGGCATAACTTTCTGCTCAGCCATGCCGTGGCATTTGTGTTGGCTGTATGTGCTGTGTTTTTCTTTGCAGTGGTTTACCGTCCATCACGTTTGTTTGTTGAGCAGGCAATCGCAGAGTTAGATAAGGTGGCGTGGCCAACGGCTGCTCAAACCAGGCAGGCAACCTGGACAGTTATTGTTGTTTCTACTGTCGCCTCTCTCATATTGGGTGTGTTTGATGCTGTTTTTGTTCAGCTCACATCATCGGGCCTCTTTTAGTGAGGCGTTATTTGTGGTATATCCATAAAGGATTGGAGAAGAGACAATAATATGGGTACGCAGGAAAATAACAAACCTGCCGCGACAAAAACTGCTAAGCAGGCCACGGAAAGTTTGAAGTGGTATGTGGTACATACATATTCTGGGTCGGAAAACCAGGCGAAAGAATATCTGCAGGAGCGCATTCAGCGCTACGATGTGGCGCGCAAGTTTGGTGAAATTTTGATCCCCACAGAGACTGTTGAGGATTTCAAAGGCGGGGTTCGTCGGTCGCAGGTCAAAAAATGCTTTCCCGGCTATTTGCTGGTGCAAATGCGTTTTGATGAAGAGACGGCACACGTTGTGCGTTCAACACCCAAAATTACCGATTTTGTTGGCCCCAACAACCGTGCCCCTTCTGTGCTGAGCGATACAGAGGCACAGCGTGTGCGCAGCATGGCGACACAAACAGCAGCCAAGCCTAGAACCAGCGAACACTACAACACAGGAGAGCAGGTGCGGGTGATCGATGGTCCGTTTGCCAACTTTAGTGGTAGTATTGAAGAGGTCAAAGAGGACAAAAAACGGGTGCGAGTGTTGGTCTCTATTTTTGGTCGACCAACGCCAGTAGACTTGGATTATGCTCAAATTGAGAGGCTAGCTTAGGTATTATCGGTTTCATTAGGAGGTTGTGACATGGCAAAAGAGGTTATTGCTTCGGTTCGTATTCAAATTCCAGCAGGAAAGGCCACGCCCGCACCTCCTGTTGGTACGGCATTGGGTCCACATGGGCTCAATATTATGTCTTTTTGCAAAGAGTTTAACGACAAAACAAAAGATCAAGCGGGCATGGTGATTCCCGCGGTCATCTCTATTTATACCGATAAAAGCTTTACATTTGAGATTAAATCGCCGCCCGCAGCTATTTTGCTCAAAAAAGCGGCTGGCTTGTCGATAGAGAAAAAACCTGGCTCAGGCGCGCACTGCCCCGGTAAAGATAAGGTTGGCAAGGTCACCTGGCAGCAGGTCAAAGAGATTGTGAAAGTGAAGCAGAAAGATTTAAACTGCTACGATGTCGAAGCGGGCGCGCGCATTATTGCCGGCACAGCACGCTCGATGGGAATCGATGTCGTTGAGGGATAAACGGAGTGAATCGGTCATGAAAAGAGGTAAAAAATATACAGAGGCGGCCAAGCAGGTGCAGCCAGAGAACAAATACACACCTGCCGAAGCATGTGCATTGATTGGCAAAACCAAGTCGGCTCGCTTTGATGAGGCTGTTGACATTGCTGTCAATCTAGGTGTTGATCCACGGCATGCCGATCAGCAGGTGAGAGGAACCGTATTGCTACCCAACGGCACCGGTAAAAAAGTGCGTGTGGCTGTGTTTGCCAAATCTCCCGCTGCCGATGCCGCCAAAGAGGCCGGTGCCGACATTGTTGGCGCCGATGATCTGGTACAGCGGGTGCAGGATGGATTTTTGGAGTTTGATACAGTGGTATCCACACCCGACATGATGGCGCAGGTGGGTAAATTGGGTCGTGTATTGGGCCCCCGTGGCCTTATGCCCAACCCCAAGCTCGGCACAGTCACCATGGATGTGGCTACGATCGTACAGCGTCTTAAGGCGGGTCAGGTAGAGTTTCGGGTCGATAAGCAGGGCATTGTGCACTCTAGTATTGGCCGCGCCTCGTTTGATGAGCAGAAACTACTAGGCAACCTCAAGGCCTTTTTGGCCGCTTTGGTTAAAGCCAAGCCGCAAGCAGCTAAGGGGCAGTATGTCAAACGCATTGCTCTTGCTTGCACCATGGGGCCAGCCATTCGCATGGACCTGCACAAATCTCTAGATTTTGCCACAGGTGAATAGTGCGGTATCGCCATGATTTTGACCGATCAGCAAATTTTGTCTGCCATTGAACGCGGCCGCATCTGCATTGAGCCATTCGATCGCAAAAATTTAGGCTCCAACAGCTACGATGTGCATTTAGGTGAAGCGCTTGCCGTATATACACAAGATGTACTCGATGCAAAACAGCCCAACCCCGTGCGCCATTTTACCATTCCCGCACAGGGCTATGTGCTGCAGCCAGGCAGACTCTATTTGGGGGTCACCTGTGAGTACACCGAGTCTCTCGATCATGTGCCCTTTTTGGAGGGCAAATCAAGCGTAGGCCGATTGGGAATCGACATTCATGCCACAGCAGGCAAGGGAGATGTCGGGTTTCAAAACCACTGGACACTAGAAATCTCTGTGAAGCAGCCGGTGCGTATTTATGCCGGCATGCCCATTGGCCAGCTGATCTACTTTCGCGTTGATGGCAAGGTATTAACCCCCTACGATCAAAAGTCGTCGGCCAAATACAACCAACGCTCGCAGCAGCCCATTGCATCAAAAATGTGGCAGGCGTTTGCAAAACAGAAACAGCCAGCCACATAATAGCTGT
>JBCCEX010000046.1:0-9819 GCA_039030035.1 Myxococcota bacterium | reverse complement strand
TGGGCAGCAGCAATCAAGCCATCTACCGCTACCTATCGCTGTAAATAGTTACCACGAAATGTGTTGCGGTGGCGGCGCTCTAGCAGGCTGATCTCTTGCGGTATCTGTTTGCCTAGAGGCCACAAAAAGGAGCCTCGGGGGCGTTGTGGTAGGGTTTGTGTGGGTAGGGGCTGGGGCTCGATGTTCACAGCGGGTAGGTTGAATGCTTTTTGTAAAGTGGTGGCGTGTTGTTGTGCTTGCTGTAGTACGAACTGTTGGCGTTCGCTGTGGTTGGAGAAGAGGTGGTATTGCAACAAGGCTGTTGTGCCGCCGGCTCCTTTTTCAAGTTGCCAAAGGCCAATCACTTGGCCCCATTCGACAATCACGCCGGCGGAGTTGGTTGCTGTGGCGTATGCCCAGGGTTGCCACTGTGGCTCAAGTAGCAGATCTCTGCTGTGCCAGCCTAGGGTGTAGGGGTCCCACGGGGGTAAAAAGACAATCTCTTGGCAGTCGGTTGCGGCCTGCTGTTGGGTGCACAGGGTGTCGTTGACGGCTGCCAGGTGTTGTTGTTGGTTGTCAACGCGAAACCAGATCAGCTCTCGTTCGAGTTTGGCCAGTGCTTGCATGACGGTTGGCATATCTAGGCCGGTCCAGTAGACGATGTCTTGCTCGGTAGCGGGGCCGTAGCACTTGAGATAGCGACGAATCATGCGAGCTTGCGCCGAAGCGGGTCTGGCGCGCGATGCGATGATTTTTGGGAACCACTCTTTCATGAGGGCGTAGGCAAATAGATTGCTTTGTGGGCCGTGGGTGTTGGTGCGTAGCAGCACACCCATATCGCACAGTTTACGCAACATGAGCCCGCCAACATCGCCTTGCGGGCGTTGCGCCGACTTGGGGTACAGCATGGTTAAAATGTCGTGCGCTTGTAAGCAATTGCCTTCCCACGACTGCTTTTCAAGCAGGGCGGCGCAGTTTTCGAGTGTACGGCGTGTGATGTTGTGCTGCTGCAGGTAGGGCATGCCGGCATCGCGCAACACCGGTTTGAGTGCCTGAAAATAGGTGGGGTAATCTTGCGCTGCCAGCACAAACAGTGCTGCACGAAAGGCACCGGCGCGCACCAGAAGCTTGTCGTTGGCAATGAGCTCCTCGAGGTCGGTGAAGTGGACAGTGCTGCGGCGAGCCAACAAGGCTAGGTGGCATAGCGGGTTGGTGCCGGCAAAACCAGGTCGAGCTTTAATGGCCTGTATGAGTGTTTCTGTATCGCCAAATGTGTTGACCTGAATGTGGCGATGCTGCTGTAGCTGCTTTGCGTTGATATCGATGCATGCGGAAATACTCATCTCTCCCCCCTATTTTTAAATAACGCTTTTGTTAGCTTATTTGTTTCATCAACATCAGGCAACAGTAAGCGGGCAGATAACAGGCCAATTTCATAGAGCACAACAAAAGGAAAGGCAACCAAAATTTGTGTGAGTGGATCCGGAGGGGTGAGCACAGCGCCCAATATGAAGGCTACGACAACAACATGCCGCCGATATTGCCGCAGTGTTGCTACGCGAACAGCTCGCGTGGCAACCAATGCAAACACCACAACCGGCGTTTCACACAAGGCAGCACATACCAACACAGTGTGGGCAGCAAATTCAAAAAGACTCTCTAACGAGTAGGCCCCCTGAATATGGGGAGGCAGCAGGCCAGTTAATGTAGACAAAACCAACGGCAACCCCCAAAAATAGCCCGCAACAGCCCCCACAAGAGCGCACAGTGAGCTGGCCGTGGTAAAGGCAACGCACAGCCGCTTTTCGTGGCGGTACAGCCCCGGCGCAATAAACTGCCACAACTGATACAGTATCCAAGGAGTTGCTAGCAACAAGCCACCCAAAATAGCCACTTTAAGTTGTGTGAACAGATACTCATACACCGACAGCACCACCAGCCGATCACCACTGTTGAGCACACTTTGCAGCGGATAGGTCAACATTGTGAGCAGGCGGTGCGACAGCAGGGCACACAGCAGCGTACAGGCAACAACCCCCCACAAGCTGCGCCACAAAAAACATCTTAGGTCGTGAATATGGTGCATGAGGCTGTGTGGCTGGGTGTCCATGCAGCCTATGCTAAAGGAAGCAGCTGGTTTGTACAAAAGTGTGGTTGATAAGGGTGTGTGGTGGTGCCTGTTTGCACAGTGAAAAATCGCGCAGTTGTCGCGCTGCATGTAGATGGTGCTCACCGATAACAAAAACAGGTCCAGTGCTCAAAAAAGCATAAAGTGCGTTTTGAGCATAAAAACTTGACACGATTTTGTGCTCATATGGCACTTTTGGTTAAATTGAGCATATTGCCGTTTGGTTCATCCAAAAATGCTCAAAAAGGCATAAAGTGCATTTTGAGCATAAAAACTTGACGCGATTTTGTGCTCATGTAACACTTTTAGTTGAATTGAGCATAAAAAGAGCCATGGCAGCCAAACCATTTATCGGCCGGCGACAGGAGTTGGCCAAGTTGCGTGCACTGCATCGACAGGCATCGCCTCGTTTGGTTGTGGTGCGAGGGAGGCGGCGTATTGGCAAAAGTTGCCTGATCACGCAGTTTGCTACCCACATGCCACAGCACACATTTTGGAGCTTTGCGGGCTTGGCGCCACAAGGTGATATGACGGCGCAAAGTCAGCGGGATCATTTTGCCAGGCAGCTGGCGGCTTCGCTGCGGCAGCCACCGTTTACAGTGCAAGACTGGAGCGATGCCTTTGCCCATCTCTCACGCCATATCAAACCGGGGGATGTTATTTTGTTCGATGAGATCTCCTGGATGGCCCATCAAGACCCCAGCTTTATCCCCAAACTTAAGGCCTGGTGGGACAGGCAGAAAACCGCTGTAGTTGTTGTTTTGTGCGGCTCGGTATCGACATGGATTGAGCGCAATATTCTCAACAACACAGCTTTTTTTGGTCGGATGAACATGACGCTCACGCTGCAGCCGCTATCGATTACCGACAGCGCTCGCTTATTGGCAGCCGTGGGCTTTCAGGGGTCGGTTTACGACACCTATAGGCTGTTGAGTCTTATGGGGGGCGTGCCTTGGTATTTGGAGCAGGTGGGCGCGGGGGTGACTGCCGACGAGGTTATAAAGCAGCTATGTTTTGAAAAAGATGGTCTGCTGGTTGCGGAGTTTGATCGGATCTTTCACGACCTATTTAATGGTAAGGCGGCTACCTATAGAAAAATTCTCAACGCTCTAAAAAATGGCATGAAAACCCTCGCGCAGGTGCGCAGCGGCATCGGTTTTGCCCACAGCGGCACACTGAGCCGGCTCATGCAGCAGCTGATTGTTGCCGGGTTTGTCACACAGCAGCGTTTGTGGTCGTTTGCAACAGCAAAGCCCGGCAAACAGAGCCTGTATCGTATTTGTGACCCCTACATGCGCTTCTATTTAAAGGTGATTGAGGTACACCGCGCACAGATCGAACAGGGTGCCTTTGCCGATGTGGCTGTATCACGCCTGCCAGGCTTTGAGGCACACATGGGGCTGCAGCTTGAGTATCTGCTGCTGCAAAATCGCCCCTTGCTGTTGCAGGCTATGGGCATCTGCCCCAGCGATGTTGTTTGTGATGGGCCATACAGGCAGGCAGCAACATCTAGTAGACACGGGTGTCAGATCGATTATTTGGTGCAAACGACAGCCAATAATCTGTTTATTTGTGAATTTAAATTTAAACGACGAGAGATTGGCATGGAGATTGTCGATAGCATGCAAGAAAAAATAGCGACTCTCAAAATCCCACGTCGATATGCTGCTATCCCTGTGCTGTTTCACATTGGTGGCGTGACATCTACTGTGGCAACGGATCGTTTCTTTTACCGCATTATTGATATTGCCCAGCTATTGTAAAGCTGAATCGAGCAAACAGTGCAGTGAGAAAATTTCCATCCAATTTTTATGCAGATGCCAACAACGTAAAATTTTGTTATGATGAAGATAAAGACAATGTGGGCAGTGGGATTTTGTTGCGTTGTTTATGTGTTGTATAAGTGAAGAGGCATGAAGTCGTCAAAATGCTTTCTTTGTTTCGCCGAGGAAGCAGGGTAATGGGTGAGGAAAAACGGTGGGTCAGTCGGTAAGAACCTTTTTGGGGTGGGCAGCTTTTGTCTTTTTTCTATTTTTTATGTGGAGTACGTTTGGTGAAATTCGTGCGCGCAATGATCGGGTGCCCTTTTCGCAGGTGATGGCGGCGCTTGAAGAGGGGCGCATTAAGCAAATGGAGATCACAGGGCAGGCGCTGACCGGTGAGTTTACCAGTGGTGTGAAATTTCAATCGACCGGTGTGTTGACCGACTCTGTCTTGGAGTCGCTGCATCGGGCCAACCGCCACTACGGCACGCAATATGAGGTGCAAAAAGAGCGCAGCGGCATGTTTTGGCTGTTTTTGTTGCAGTGGATGCCGATGCTGCTGATTTTGGGGCTGTTTCTGTTTTTTATGCGGCAACTGCAGGCGGGCGGTGGCAAGATTATGTCTTTTGGCAAGAGCCGGGCGCGTCGGATGACCGAAAAGCAAAGCAGTGTGACATTTGCTGATGTGGCGGGAGCCACCGAATCGAAGCGAGAGTTGCAAGAGGTTGTTGCCTTTTTGCGAAACTCCAAGCAGTACACCCGATTGGGGGGGCGAATTCCCAAAGGGGTGCTATTGATTGGTGCGCCGGGTACCGGCAAAACGCTGCTAGCGCGGGCTGTTGCTGGTGAGGCCAAGGTGCCCTTTTTTAGCATTGCCGGCTCTGAATTTATGGAGGTGTTTGTCGGTATTGGGCCAAGCCGCGTACGCGATCTGTTTGAGCAGGGCAAGCGCTGTGCACCCTGCTTGATTTTTATTGATGAGATCGATGCAGTCGCGCGTAACCGCAGCATGGGTTTAAGCAGTGGCCATCAGGAGCAGGAGCAGACACTCAACCAGCTATTGGTAGAGATGGATGGGTTTGAGGCAAATGCGGGTGTTGTTGTAATTGCGGCCACCAATCGGCCTGAAATGCTGGATCCAGCCATTTTACGTCCAGGGCGTTTTGATCGGCATGTTATTGTTGGCAAGCCCGATCTATCGGGCCGAGAGGCGATTTTGCAGGTGCATACACGACGCATTAAATTGGCCGATGATGTTGATTTGAGTGTAGTAGGCCGTGCAACACCAGGCATGACCGGAGCTGATCTGGAAAATTTGGTCAACGAAGCTGCCTTGATGGCGGCCCATCATAGTCAAGAGGCTGTTGGCATGAAGGAGTTTGAGGCGGCAGCCGACAAAATTCTCATGGGTTCGGAGCGATCGGCAGTGGTGATGTCGCGCAAGGAGCTAGAGGCAACTGCCTATCACGAAGCGGGTCACGCTTTGGTGTCGTGTCTGCTTAAGGGTGAGAAGGGTGAGCCGGACCCGGTGCACAAAGTGACCATTATTCCACGTGGTGCTGCGTTGGGGTTGACCATGCAGCTGCCTGTTGAGGATCGCCATTCGGTCAACGAATCTTTTGCCTGCAATCAAATTGCTGTACTCATGGGGGGCCGTATTGGCGAAGAGATCGCTTTGGGCCAGGCCAGTAGCGGTGCTGCAAACGATTTTGAAAAGGCCACTGAGCTGGCCAGCAAAATGGTGCGTGAGTGGGGGATGTCTAAAGAGGTAGGGTTGACGTTTCATCGCACCGAACAGCCCAGTAATTTTCTGGGGTTGCCACAGCACCCTGCTGTGCCCTGTTCTGAAAGCATGGCCGAAAAGATCGATAGTGAGATTGCCCGTATTTTGTCGCAGCAGTATCATCGAGCCAAAGATCTATTGCAAAAGCATGTGCGGATCTTAAACAAAACGGCACAGGCTCTGCTTGAGTATGAAACGATCTCGGGCCAAGAGCTGCATACCCTGATTGCTGGCGGCCAGATTGCCCGCAAGAGGCCCACCTCGCGTTTCAAAACGCCAAAGCAGTGGATGAGCGAGCAGCAGCAATCTAAAAAAGAGGGCCAAAAAGAGGCAAAAGAGGCTGCGGCTGCAGTGTCGGCACGAACGGCTATAGCGCAGCAACCTCAACAACAAAAACAGCAGCGGGCTACAGGCCATGAGCCTGTTTAGTGCCACTACCCTGGCGCCTAAACTTCTTCTTGTTGGGCGCATGGGTGTGGGAAAAAGCAGCCTGTTTGCTCGCTTAACGGGTCAGCTGCGTCACAAGCAGCGCAAGCCGTTGCCCACGCAAAGCACACGAGACTGGGTATTGGGCGAACTGCCGCTGGCCGGCAGCAGTGTGCAGCTGGTTGATACAGCCGGTGCTGCATCGCAGCAGCACAGCAGTGTGCAGCTGGCTGCTTGGCAACAGACACAGCAGCTGCTGCAGCGGGCAGCGGGTGTTGTGCTGGTTACCGATGCAACAGCAGGGCTGCTGCCGCAAGATCAACAGCTGGCGCAGCAGCTGCGAGCTACCGGTAAGCCGCTTGCTGTTGCTGTCAACAAAGCAGATGGTTCGACACTGCAGCAGCAGGCGGTCTGCCTGTTTTCACAGCTGGGGTTGCCGGTTTATCCTGTCTCTGCTTATCATGGCTGGGGTGTTATACAGCTTGTCGATGCGGTTGCCAAGTGGTTTGCTACACACAGCAATGCGCCGGCACTGCAGCAGCAACCGGCTGCGGCAGACCAGCCCAACGCACAGCCCTGCTTTGTTGTGCTGGGCAAGCCCAACGCCGGTAAATCTACCTTTTTGAATGCTGCACTGCAGCAAGATCGCTACCTTACCAGCCCTACAGCAGGTACAACGGCACAGGCTGTGGCTGCCGTGTGGCAAAATCCACAAGGGGCGCTGTATCGGCTGGTAGATACAGCTGGGTTGCGGCGTAAGAGCCATGTTGCTGCAGGTTGGGAAAAGGCGGCAACCGCCAGCAGCACAGCAGCGCTGCGTCATGCTCAGGTGGCTGTGCTGCTGATCGATGCCTGTGTGGGCGTCACACAGCAAGATGTCAAAATTGCCTCGCTGATTCATCGCAACAGGCGCGGCTTGGTGCTGGTTGCCAGCAAATGGGATGCGGCGCGTGCACAGGGGCAGACACAGTCCGATTTTACACGGCAGCTTGAAAGACAGATGCCGTTTGCCTCATATGCGCCGCTGCAATTTGTGTCGGCGCAAGATCGCCGTAGCGTGTTGCGTGTGCTGCAGACTGCGCAGCAGGTACATACTGCCTACCATCAACGCCTGGCAACAGCTGCCGTCAACCGCTGTTTGCAGCAGGCAACGCAGCAGCACCGTCCTGCCCGCTGCAACAATAAATTGTGGAAGCTCTATTACGCCTGCCAAGATGCGCAGCCGCCGCCGCTGTTTTATCTTGTCTGCAACCGACCGCAAGAGGTAGAGCCCTCGTATGAGCGCTATTTAACACGCTGCTTGCGGCAGGAGTTTGGTTTTGTAGGGGTTCCGTTAAAATTGGTGTTTCGTGCCCGTGAGCGCAAAGAGGCGCACGCAGAGTGAGAATTGTGCATGAGCACCCCAACTGCCGCCATCGATCTGTCTCATTTACAGCCCCTGCAGCAGCGGCTAGGCTATTGCTTTAGCAACCCGCAGCTGCTCCAGCAAGCTTTGACCCACCGCAGTTATAGCCACACCATGCCGCAGCAGCAGCACTGCCACAATGAAACATTGGAGTTTTTGGGCGATGCCGTGCTATCGCTGGTTGTTGCTCACTACCTTTGTGAACACCACCCTCATCTGCAAGAGGGGGCACTCAGCCGACTGCGTGCAGGCCTGGTGTGTCAGACCAGTTTGTACCAAGCAGCACATAAACTGCAGCTAGGCAGATACATGCGGGCCTCAAAAGCTGCATATGGCTCCGCTGCACTGCAGCAGCCATCGACACTGTCCGATGCGCTGGAGGCTGTTATAGCAGCCGTCTATTTAGATGGCGGCTTGGGCGCAGCCAAACAGGTGGTGCACTGTGTGCTGCAAATAGATCAAGCAGCCATACAACCATCGCCCGCCAAAGATGCCAAAACCCAGCTGCAAGAGCAGCTACAAAAAACCGGTGGTCAGCCACCTTTTTATCATGTCGTTGAGGCACAAGGCCCGGCCCATCAGCCCCGTTTTACTGTGTCGGTGAGCTTTGGGCAGCAGCAGCTGGCACAAGGGCAGGGCAGCAGCAAAAAGCAGGCACAGCAGCAAGCAGCAACACAGGCATTGCAAAAGCTACAGCAGCTCAACAAACAGCAGCTGCAGCATCTGATTGACCAAGCAAAAAACGACGCATAACAGCTCTGTGTAGCCATGACCAACACACACCGTTTGCAGGTGCCCCCCAACAGCCACGGTATGCGCCTGGATCAGTTTGTTTGTCGGTGCATGCCGCAGCTGTCTCGCGCCCGCATTCAAAACCTGATTGCCGGCCAGCACCTGCTTCTTGACAACAAACAGCCCCGCGCCTCATATCGTTTAAAAGGTGGCGAGCAGATTGTGCTAGAGATCCCCCCCGCGCCCCCCTCACAGCTGCAGCCACAAGAGATTCCACTGCAGCTGCTTCATGAAGACCCATGGATGGTGGTGCTGGCCAAGCCAGCCGGCCTGGTTGTGCACCCCGGCGCCGGCCAGCCACAAGGCACGTTAGTCAACGCTCTACTACATCGCTATCCCGATCTCCCGCTACGCCACACTGGCCGCCCCGGTTTGGTACACCGCCTCGACAAAGAGACCTCCGGCGTGATGGTGTGCGCCCGCACCCAGCAAGTACATCAACAGCTCAGCGACCTGTTTCGCCTACGCCAGGTGCATAAGGTATACCGCGTATTTTGCCTAGGACACCCCCCCGCCCAATTTGAGTGCCGCACCGGCCATGCCCGCCACCGCATCCACCGCAAACGCTTCACCACCAAGCTGCCACCCCCCACAACCCAAACCAGCAACATTCGCCTAGCACTCTCCGTTTTTAAGCGCCTACAGCAAGCCGCCGGTGTCAGCGAACTATCGGTGCAGCTATACACCGGCCGCACCCACCAAATACGCGCCCACCTAGCCGATAAAGGCTATCCCGTGCTGCAAGACACTCTCTACGGAGGCCGCCATGCTGTGTCGCGTTTACCCCCAAGCCCGATCAAAGAGGCCATCTCTCACCTACAACGCCATGCACTACACGCATATGAACTAGGTTTTGTGCACCCTGTCACGCAACGGCAATGCCTGTTTCGTGCTGAACTACCTGCTGATCTACAAGCAATTCATGAGAGTTTTGCTCGATAGAATCTGTCATGCCTAAAATGGCTACAAACGGGGGCTTTGGGGCATTTTTTTACCCCAAAGCGGCTCTTTTTTCATACAAAGCATCTCAAAAACTGGCGTCATGATGTAGCATAATGAGTATGAGCGATACCGTGCAGAACAACCCCATTGTCAATCCAAGTGGTAAAATACCGGTGGGCGTGTCGGATTTTGCCAAGTTAAGGCAAGGGGGTTACTGCTTTGTCGACAAAACGCTGTTTATTAAGGAGTTTCTTGATATTGGCGCTGAGGTCACACTTATCACCCGTCCGCGGCGATTTGGTAAAACAATAAACCTTGACATGCTGTGTCGATTTTTGCGCCAGCCGGCCAGCGACAAAGAGGATCTATTTGCGGGGTTGGCCATTAGCAAAGCGGGTCAGCAGTATCAGCAAGAGCGTGGCAAGCGGCCGGTGCTGTTTATGTCGTTTCGGACTATTAAAGAGAGTTGTTGGGACAATGCCTACACGCGCATGAGCGGCTTGCTGTCGGATATTGCACAAGAGGTGAGCCAAGAGGCGCCCGTAGATTGCCTGACAAGCAATCAACAAGACATTTTGCATAAAGTGATTGATAAGCAGGC
>JBCCEX010000045.1:0-9856 GCA_039030035.1 Myxococcota bacterium | reverse complement strand
GCTGGGCCAATGTGGTATCGTCAGGGTCCAGGCCATCAAAAACGCCGGTTGCTTGCGTGTCGGGCATGCGGTGGCTAAACAGAACAATTGTATACACAATAACGGGGTGTAACTCGCCTTTTTCTTTGCGAATCGATTTCATAAAGCGGGCTTGGTAATCCAATGCCCGCAGTGGCAAAAAAGCGCCTTTGGTTTGTTGCTCGATGCAGACAAGACAGGTGGCTTTGCGATGTGTAAAGGGTACAGCTACAGCAATATCAGCAATGCGTTCGCGCAAATGGCCATCTACCGTACTGGTATTCACGAGATAGGCCTTTGCACAATCCAGCTTGCTGATCAGCTTACTGGGAAGATGTCTTTTGATGATTTGACGGTAGACCTGTGGCTGTGTAGCCACGGCTTTAAACAGTGCATCTCTACGGTAAATAACACGAGGCGGTTTGTTGTTGGCTTTGCTGCAGCGACGTGGTGTTTTTGAGGTGTGTCGCTGCATGAAATGAAATACCTAGCTGCGAACAGATGCCTTTAGTGTCTCTTGAAGTTTGGTGATAAAGGTGGTCATAAATGTGGCCGCCTCCTCGTCGGTGAGGGTGCGGTTGGGAGCGCGTAGGCAGATCGATAGGCCTAGAGATTTGTGATTTTGCGCAATGTTGGGGCCGCGGTACAGATCGAAAAAGCGGATATCTTGTACCCACTGGTTGGGTTGGTTGTGCTGTTGTAGCAGGTCGACAATTTGTTGGGCGGTGACCGATTCGGGCACAACAACGGCTAAATCGCGCTGCATGGTGGGGTAGCGGTTGGGGGGGCTAACAAAGTGCTGCGATGCATGGGCGTGCGGCTGCAGCGCGGTGAGGTTGAGTTCGAAGCCGTAGATCTCCTTTTTGAGGTCGTAATCTTCACAAATTTGTGGGTGAAACTGGCCAAAGAGGCCTACCTGGGTGTCGCCGCTGTCGCTGTGGTGGTACAGGGCAGCGGCAAGGCCGGGGTGAAACAGCTGGGCAAACTGGGGGGGCAGGGGGCGAAAGAGTATGGCTTGCTCTTGCCAGCCTTGCCACAGGCCTAAGGAGGCTAAAATATGGGTGATCACGCCTTTGATGTCGTAAAAGTCGACCGGGTGGCTGTGGCGATCGAAGGTTTGGGGGGTGGCGCGGCCGGCCATAATAGCGGCGGCCCAGGTTGTCTCTTGGGCCCAGCGGTGGTGCGGCTGCGGCATGCTGCCGGGCGGTAGCGGCGTGTGTTCGCAGCTGGCGAATCCTACGCCAACCTCAAACAGGCGGGGTGAGGCGATGCCGCGCTTGAGATTTTGTGAGGTGGTGTCAAGCAGGGCGGGCAGCAGGCTGTAGCGCAGTGCTTTGGTCTCTTCACCCAAGGGGTTTTGCAGCTGCAGCGGCGTGGCGGCGGCGGCGTGGCAAAAGGGATCGTGCTGGCTGGCCGAACCAAGCGAGCTATGGACCGCTTCGCAAAAGCCCTGACCCACCAGGCAGCGACGCACATAGTGCGACAAAAGGTTGGGGTTGTGCTGTGTGGGCGATTCGCTTTGCAGATAGCTCACCAGAGGGGCGGTGGGCACATGATCGTAACCGATGAGGCGCATGAGCTCTTCGATGAGGTCGACCTCGCGGGTGAGATCGGGGCGAAAGGTGGGGGCCGAAAAACAGATAGCGTCGCCGCGTCTGCCGATGGTTTCTACGCCTAGGCCACCTAGCAGGCGCAAAATGGTAGGCTCATCGGTCTGCTGCTTGCCAATGCCCGACAGCTGATAAAAGCGGCTGGGACGAAACGAGATAACAGCACGCTGAATTTTGCTGGGGTAAAGATCCATCATGCCCTTAAGCACACGGCCGTTGGCCAGCTGTGTGAGCAGGTGCGCCGCCTCGTCTAACACCAGTGGCAGCACACTTGGATCGCAGCCCCGCTCCATGCGGTGGCTGGCCTGGGTATTGAGGCGGTGGCGCTGCACCATGCGGCGAATGGTGTTTGGGTTAAAATAGGCAGCTTCGAGCACAACCGATTGGGTGGTGGCGCTAATGCCGCTGGCTTTGCCACCCATAATGCCGGCCAAACCAAGAGGCTGTTGCGCATCGGCAACCACCAGATCTTCTGTCGATAGCTCAAGCGATGCATTGTCAAGCAGCTGCAGTGTTTCGTTGGCTTGTGCCATACGCACCACCAGCTGCGCACGTTGCCGATCTTGCGACAAGCAGCTGGCATCGTAGGCGTGCAGCGGGTGGCCACGATGCAGCATCACCCAGTTGGTGATATCGACCACGTTGTTGATGCTGCGCACACCACAATCTGTGAGCAGGGTTTGCAGCCACAGTGGGCTTTGCTGCACAACAATGTCTTGGATAACACGACAAGCAAAGCGGGGGCAGTGTTCGCGCTGCTGTACCGACACATGTACAGCAGTGTCGATGCTGGCCTGAATCTCTTGGCAGCGCGGTGTGTTTGACAGCATGGGCACCTGCAGGCAGGCCGACAGCTCGCGCGCAATGCCAACATGGCCCAGTGCATCGGGGCGATTGGGCGTCACGTCGATATCAAATACGGTATCTAGCAAACCGGCGGTTCGGCCCAGAGGGCTGCCTAGCAACGTGGTGTCAACATCTTGTGGTGCAACCAGCAACACACCCTGACTCGAGTCGCACAGCCCCAAATCGGCTGCACTACACAGCATGCCGGCACTGCTCACACCGCCTACTGTTTTTGTGTCGATCTGCTGGCCACTTGGTAGCTGTGTGTTGGGCGCAACATAGGCAACCAGGTCGCCTGGTTTGATATTGCTGGCGGCACTCACCACCTGCACATGTTGCTTGCCTAGCTGCAGCTGACACTGCTGCAGTTTAGGGTGATCTGGAATCTCTTGCAGCTGCGCCACCTTAGCCAGTAGCACATGGTCGAGATCGGCCCACATGCCCTGCTCAATGGTTGTTTCGAAGCCGGCAACGCTGAGACGTTGGGCAATTTGCTCCTCGATCATGCTTTTGGGTAGCGCCACTAAGCGGCGAAGGGTTTTGAGGCTAACACGCATGGCTATTAAAACTGTTGCAAAAATTCGATGTCGTTGCTGTAAAATAGACGAATATCGGTGACGCCGTGCCGCAGCATGGCAACCCGTTCAACCCCCATACCAAAAGCAAAGCCGCATGTTGTCTCAGAATCGATGCCGACCGTCTCAAACACAGCCGGATCGACCATGCCGGCGCCCATGAGCTCGAGCCAGCCGGTGCCCTTGCACACACTGCAGGCATCGCCGCTGCAGCGGGGGCAAGAGACATCAACCTCTACCGAGGGCTCGGTAAAGGGAAAGTAGCTAGAGCGTGTACGCATGCGGGTCGATGGCGTAAACAGCTGCTGCGCCAGCTGTGCCAGCAGCCCTTTGAGCTGAGCAAAGGTGACATCGGGGCCCACACACAGCCCCTCTACCTGGTGAAAAACGGGTGAGTGGGTGGCGTCGTCGTCGCGGCGATACACCCGGCCTGGGCTGGCGATTTGCACACGCGGCTGCTGCCGATTTTTGAGGGCAGAAAGCACCCGAATTTGCACCGGGCTGGTGTGGGTTCGCAGCACCACATCGTCTGATAAATAAAAGGTATCTTGCATCTGCCGTGCCGGGTGACCAGGGGGCATGTTGAGTGCGGTAAAGTTTAAAAAGTCGTGCTCTACCTCGGGGCCTTGTACCACATCGAAGCCACAGCGGCGCAAACATTGCAAAATATCCTCTTGCGTTTGCACAATCGGGTGCTCATGGCCACGTGGCAGCATGCGGCCCGGCAACGAAATGTCGATCTGCCGCTGCAAGTTCTGCTGCTGCAGCTCCTGTTTCATGGCCTGCAGCCGCTGCTGTATGTGGCCTTGAATCTGCTGCAGCACCTCGTTGGCCTGCTTGCCGGCAGCCGGTCGATCTTGCGACGATAGCGAGCCTAGACCGCGCAAAATATCTGATAAAGCCCCTTTTTTGCCCAAATAGCGCACACGTATCTGGTGCACCTCATCAATAGATTGACACGCCTGCAGATGCTCAATAGCTTGCTGCTTAACAACCTGTAGTTGATCAGATACCTGCTGTAACTGCGGTGGCTGCTGCTCGCTCATTTGTTGCTCAACCACAACACCACGTTTAAGCTGCAGCAGCCTCTTGTGCAATGCGAGCAAATGCCTCAGGTTGTGTAAAGGCCAGGTAGGCTAACGCCTTGCGATCTAAGGCAACATGGCGTGCCTTGAGCTTACCCATAAGGGCGCTGTACGACATGCCGTGCTGCCGTGCTGCCGCGTTGATACGCACAATCCATAGCCGTCGCATCTGTCGCTTTTTGGCCTTTCTGTCGCGATAGGCATAAACAAGACCGCGCTCAACGGTCTCTTTGGCGCAACGAAATGCGCGATGTTTGGCACCATAATACCCTTTTGCCCGACGCAACAGCGCCTTGTGACGTCGACGTGAAACGATTCCGCCTTTTACTCGAGACATTGCTTTTTCTCCCTTGCTTATCAGTCAGTTTTATATTTATACGTAAGGCATCTGCTGCAACACCTGTTGGGCGCAGCCTTGGGTGAGGTAGCCTGCTCTTTTGAGCGCCCGCTTACGTTTACGGCTTTTGTTGCTCAGGCCGTGACGCCTACCACGAGCTGAGTGGCGCAGCTTGCCACCGGCTGTTAGGCTAAAGCGCTTGGTTACCGATCGTTTGGTTTTCATTTTTGGGCCTTTCATGCCTTACCCTCTTTTTCTGCGTGTGCTGGAGCTTGTCTCACTGGAGACGCTTGATTGTTTTCCTGCACACTCTTCTCTTTCTTTTTAGCACTGGTTTTGCCAGGAGCCAAGATCATAAAAAATTGACGCCCCTCCAAATGGGGTGTTGTCTCAACCACGGCGGTCATCTGCACAACTTCATCGCGCACTCTCGTCAGCAGATTGGCAGCAATCTCTTTGTGCACAATTTCGCGCCCACGCATCACAACTGTGACCTTGGTTTTGTTACCCTCTGCAAGAAACCGCTTGAGATGGTTCATTTTGACACCAAAATCGTGTTCATCGGTTTTGGGTCGCAGTTTGATCTCTTTGAGAGAGATCTGCTGTTGATTTTTGCGCGCTTGGGAGGCTTTGCGCTTTTGATCGTATTTAAACTTGCCGTGATCCATTAATTTGCACACAGGCGGTTTGGCCAAAGGGGAGACCTCAACCAGATCGAGGCCAGCATCTTTGGCCATGCCAAGCGCTTCGTGTGTTGTCATCACACCCAGCTGCTCACCTGCTGCCCCAATCACACGCACCTGCGGCACACGAATGCGGCGATTGACACGCAAACCGGCTGGTTTGGGGGTTCGCTCTAATCTTTTTCCCTTGGGTCGCCCCAAGCCACCACTTGGTCCTGGCAAAACAACTCCTTGTGTTGTGTGTTACTTACTTCGTACTTTACAGCATGTATGCGCGCTAAGCTACCCATATCGGGTAAAAAGTAGCGATTATTTGGGACTGCTGCTAAAATAGTTAGCAGATTGTTTGCAATATTGCCGGCAAACAGGAGTGAAACAGTGAGTGAAACAGTCAAAAAAAAATCGACAACGCCCGATGAAGCAGCTGCACAAACGGCAGACGACAGCCAGCAAGATCATCCGGATCATGAAGCTGCCGATAGCTGCAACAGCAACGATGCTGCAGCCGATCAACCGCAACCCTCAGCCCCACCCAATGCGCTGCAGCAGCTACAGCAGCAGTTTGACGCCCTCAACGACAAACATTTGCGGCTAGCGGCCGAATTTGACAACTATAAGCGTCGCAGCAGCCAGCAGCAGCAACAGCAGCTGCAGTATGCCAACGAACCCCTTATTCGCGATCTACTCCCCTGCCTCGATCATCTACAGCGGGCGCTACAAGCAAGCAAACAGGCACTGCAAAACAGCAACCACCCATCGCTTGGCACACTGCTAGACGGCCTCGATATGGTGCACAAACAGCTATTAGAAACACTGCAGCGCTTTGGAGTCACCTGGCTACAACCTGTTGGCCAGCCCTTTGACCCTAACCAGCACGAAGCTGTTAGCCAGCAAGAACACACACAACCACCCGGCACCGTGCTACAGCTGCTGCAGGCCGGCTACATGCTACACGAACGGCTGCTGCGGCCGGCCCGTGTGGTGGTGGCAAAAGCAAGCGACAGCTCCAATAACGGCAGTTGATGCCAACATTGACTTTTGCGCCGCAGCGCATAAAATTATCGCATGGTGATTTGTAAAAGAAGCTGTGCCGCTCTATTTGCCATTTTTTTGATGACACAAGCCTGCGGCAAAAGTGCAAAGGAGATTAACAAAGAGATCAACGATGCAGATGCACCCTCCATAGCTGCCGATATTGAACAAGAGGCCGAAGCGGCCAAAGGCGACCCCAAACAGCTCGCTCGTCTCAACGACAACATTGCCGACAATTTACTGGTCACCTCCAAATGCTCATCCACATTTTCTGTGCAAATCGCTGCCACCACCCCAAACATGACAACAGCCTGCTCCATACTCGAAATTGCCCTGCTACGGTGGTACACAGAGTTTAGAAAAGATCTCATCTGCACCCTCAAAAAAGAGGAAAACTTAGCCAGTATCACCGAAAAAATGCGAGAAAAGCTAAACGCAGTCGCCACACTTGTTGGCCTAAACCTCAAAGATACAACCATTTGCCCGGCCCTGCTCAACAGCTAAGACGGCTCCATATATAGCCTGCAAGTTCGCTTTATTGCTCTGCGGCAAAAAAGCAGAAGAGATCAAAGCGGTCATAAAACACATGAACATAACTGGCTCAAATTGCGCCTGGATTAATCTAGTGGGACTCCAATCAAAGCATCGCGATGCTCGTGGCCATATTGCTTGCCTTGCAGCCGTCTCAAAAATTGACATCTTCTCCAAATAGATGATATAAATCAAGGAGATGGTATAAGAAAAATGATAAACCAACCGGAGAGATAATGCTATCAAGAAAAAAAGTGTATATTGTATTGACCGCCTGCCTGTCGCTGCAGGCATGTGGAAAATCACTAGAAGAGATCAAGCAGGAGATCGAAAAGGTTGATGCGCAGGCAGAAGCTGCTCAAATCCAGCAAAGAGCGCAGACATTAGAGGCAGATGTGGCCAAGCTAGAAGAAGCGAAAAGTGCCGCTGTAGACCACATCTTTGAAGCGCGGAAATGCATGGCTAAAGCTCTAGACGAAGAAAAGCCGGTAAAAAGCCCTTCCATTACCAATGGCTGCTCTGCCCTTGAAATAGCATTTGGGGAGCGGGGCTTTGAACAATCTAAAAAACACATGTGTAATGCTAAGAAAAAAGATGCATTAATTGTTGGAAACGAACTAGAGAAAAAATTAGAAGAAATAATAAAGGCGTTAAATATAGATAAAGCTCAATCAACTTGTGTGTTGTTTAATCAGTAGAAGCGCTGCATGACGACGACTATATAGAGTGTCGTTGTTGTATTTAATCCCCACGGCAACTGGTTGTTCGCCACCTGTGCGGTTGACGACACCAGCCTGAATCTAAATTATGAAACAGGCAGAATTGTGCTGAATTGATATTTGTCGCGCAGATAAAAAACGGGTCATGTTTATGTGCATTTAGTTTCATCTATATGCCCGGCTTTTTCTTGGTTAAACTAGTAGCCGATTCAATCGCACAGCAGCCATCCATTGTGTTGCCCAATACATGCAAGCAGCTACCGGTTGTTTTATAAATTGGGGTAACGCATGTGTAGGGTGGGTTGCTTTTTGTTTGCTGCCCTTGGCTTGTTGGGGCTAGCTGGGTGGTGATGGCGATAGACAATGTTGTTGCCGCATGGCACTCTTAAGGTGAGGTAATTGTAGTATATGGGGGAGCAAGATGCATGAACTCGACAAAATGATGCAGGCGATGCAGTCGGCGTTGGATTTGCAGAAAAAGGCGCAGCAAGAGCTTAAAGAGAAGCGGGTAGAGGGTGTAGCTGGCGGTGGTATGGTGCGTGTGGTTATTGATGGTAACTTGGAGGTGCGCAAGGTGGTGCTGGAGGCGGCTTTGTTGCAGCAGCAGGATGCGCAGTTGTTGTCGGATATGGTCTGTTGTGCGGTGAACGATGCCATACAGCAGGCGCATGAAATGGGGGCATCTGCGGTGAACAAGCATCTGATGTCGAGTGATCTGCTGTCGAAACTAATAGATAAATAAAGCCACAACGCCTTGGTTGGCATGGTGGATTACACACGGGCAGTAAGCTATGTTGTTGGAGGAGCCGATTCGGCGTTTGCGGGATCAATTTTGTAAGTTGCCGGGTGTGGGTGAGCGTACAGCGTTGCGGCTGGTGCTGCATGTGGTCAACGACTCGCGTGAATCGGTTGAGGAGTTTGCTGGCTGTTTGCAGCAGGTGGCGCAGTGTGCGCACGAGTGCCAAACCTGCTGTAGTTTGACTGTGCAGCAGGCACAGTGCCAAATTTGTAGCTCGCCTAATCGAGAAAAGACAACGATTTGTGTGGTGGCCAATTTGCAAGATCTCATGGCCATTGAGGCAACGGGGGAGTTTCGCGGGCTGTACCATGTGCTGCATGGCACCTTGTCGCCTATGGATGGTATTGGGCCGCAGCAGCTGCGCATTGAGGCGCTGCGGCAGCGCCTCGCAGGCGACTCGCCGGTACGAGAGGTGATTTTGGCAACACCCTCTCATGTGGAGGGTGAGGAGACTGCGCTGTATTTGATTCAGCAGCTGCAGTGTTACCATGCGCGTGTTACACGCATCGCTTCGGGCGTGCCGGTGGGCGGTGAGCTGCAGTTTGCCGATCGGCTAACGCTATCGCGCTCATTGACAAGCCGGCAAACGGCAACCCCTACTTTGTGTAGCAAATAAACACAGCGGGCTATGGTATGCTGAATGCACACAAACTATGGTGTTTAAGTTAATGCAAACAGCCCAAAGCAAATGGAAACGGTTACAACATGCTGACGAACTCAAACAGTTAAAAAAGGGCTGCTGGATCGCAAAAAACTATCCCAAAACGACCATAAATGGGGATCTTTTTGGCCCTTTTTTGCCCCAAAAAGGCGCTTTTTCATACAAAGCATCTCAGTGTAGCTAGCGTTATGATGTAACATAGTCGGTATGAGTGATGCTGTGCAGGATAATCCCATTGTCAATCCAACCGGTAAAGTGCCGGTGGGAATATCTGACTTTGCTGAACTGGTGCAAGAGGACTATTGCTTTGTTGATAAAACCCTATTTATCAAGGAGTTTCTTGATGTTGGTGGTAAGGTCACACTAATTACCCGCCCGCGGCGGTTTGGTAAAACCATCAACCTTGATATGCTATGTCGTTTTTTGCAGCAGCCGGTTAGCGACAAAGAGGATCTGTTTGCGGGGCTGGCCATTAGCAAAGCGCCGCAGCAGTATCAGCAAGAGCGTGGTAAGCGGCCGGTATTGTTCATTTCGTTTCGTACTATTAAAGAGAGCTGCTGGAAAGATGCCTATACACGTATGTCGTTGCTGCTGTCTAGTTTGGCTGAAAAAAGTAGTCAAGGTGCACCCATCGATCAACTTACCGAGGCGCAGCGAGTGACGTTGCGGCGTGTGATTGACAGGCAAGCTGAGCCGGCTGAGTGCAAAGGAATTCTTGTTATTCTCACGCAGCTGCTCACCCTCAAGCACAACGGCCTGGCGCCGTGGGTCGCAATCGATGAGTACGACGCCCCCATGCAGGCTGCTTATCAATACAACTACTACAAGCAGATGCGCGATCTCATGAAGGGGCTGCTGGGCGATTGCCTCAAAGATGGTCCCTTTTTGCATCGTGCCGTGCTCACCGGTATTTTGCGTGTTGCCAAAGAGGATATCTTTTCAGAGCTCAACAACCCCGGT